>CAZEIT010000015.1:0-15390 GCA_964512515.1 uncultured Desulfobulbus sp. | reverse complement strand
TCAGGTAGGTCTTCTGACTCCCGGATCATCCTTGCGCCGCGCCTTCCCGATAGCAATCAGTGGCATGAAGCGGCGTTTGTCCCCGGTTACAGCGGCGGGCCCGTCTCCGGTTTGCACGGAGTTCCCTTTTATTCCAAGGTGGAACCTGAACTATCTATGTAGTGAAATATCTTTTACCGGCCTCGTCAAGCAGTATTTCCCCCCGGCCTCTCCCGCCCGTATGCCGGCGTAGTGCTACAGTACTGCCATAAACGGCACAAGGTGCTGGGTATTCTATACGCTCAGGGCAACCTCATTATGTTCGATATATCGTTTGCGCTTATGCGGCTTGAGCAGCCCGATATCCACCACCACTAAGCCATCAATACAGCCGGCAAAGGCTGGATCCACATTGAAATCAAGAAAATATACTCCGCCCGACTCGCACAGCTCGGTGTACTGCTTATAGAGGGTGGGCACCGAAACACCCATGGCGGCCAGCAAAGACTTGAGCGTGGTGAAATCGGCACGATAGTCCTGCCCGGAAAAGGAGGTAGCCAATTCCTGGGCTGAAAGCGAGAGGGAAAATGGATTGCGCGAGCAGGCGGTTGTTTCTGGTCGTGAAAAATAAAGCCGATAGAAGAGAATCAACAGTTCCTTGGCCGTGCGTGGCATGGCATTGCTGATGCTGACCGGGCCAAACAGGTAACGGTATTGCGGGTTGCGCTTCAAAAAAGCGCCAATGCCAAACCAGAGATAATCCAGGCTACGCTTGCCCCAGTAACGCTGCTGCACGAAACTGCGACCAAGCTCCAACCCTTGAGCCAGAAATGGGCAGGTGTCTGTGTGCAGGGCAAAGAGGCTGTGACTGTACAATCCTTCAAGCCCTTTCTCGGCCATGACTCGGCCACTGTCGGCAAAACGGTAGGCGCCGACAATCTCCAGGTCTTCCGGCGACCACAGCACCAGATGCTGGTAGTAGGCATCGAATTGATCCCGATCACGACGCCTGCCCGACCCTTCCCCCACCAGGCGGAAGGTCAGTTCGCGCAGCCGGGCGATTTCCCTGAACAGTACCTCGTTGCTGCCGTCTGTAAACAAGTAAATTTCCATGCCGTCCGGGGTACGGCCCAGAAGCTCGCCCTGACGGATGGCCTTGTGGAGCAGAACCCGCCGCTCTGGCCGGGCAATGGCGGTTTCAGTGCGGAATACCGGCCCCTTGCGTGCCCCTATACGGTAAAGATGCCGCCGAAACAGGGCCAGTTTGTCCTTTTCCCGGATGCCCAGACCATCGTAGGAGGTAAAGGGGATAAGCCCGCCTATGGTCATCTGCACTGGTTTTTTCCGGGTATGAAACATTTCACCAACCAGCATCAGGGTCGACAAAGGCCGCGCCAGTATTGACGTAAGATAAAAGGACAGCGAGTTACGCGCCCTGATATGAACAGGCAGAATAGGGGCACGTGTTTTCGCAGCCAGGCGGAGAAAGCCCTTCTGCCATTTACCATCGCGGATGCCGCGTGCGCCCAGGCGCGAAACCACCCCGGCCGGAAAAAAGATCACTGCCTCCTCGCGGCGCAGTGCCTCTTCAATACGGCCAATCTGCTCTTTCACGCTGATGCCGCCAAGCATGCGCACTGGCAAAAGGCAGGGCTGCAGAGCCTGCACCGAGGCCAGCACATCATTGGCAACAATGCGCACATCCGGGCGCACATCATGTACCAGTTTCAAAAGCGCCAGGCCATCAAGGGTACCAATGGGATGATTGGCCACGATTACCAAACGACCGCTCACCGGGATGTTTTCCCGCTCCCGCTCGGTGACCGCATAGGAGAACTGGAAGCTCTCCAGCACCTGCTCGACAAAATCCATGCCCACAAGATCTGGATACTGGCTGGTAAACTCGGAAAAGCGCTGCTCGTGCAGGATGCGCCGCAAAAAGCCGCGTACAGGCGGGCCAAGCAGGGGTCGGGTATTCAGCCTTGGGTAGTACTGGTGAAGAAGATCGTCGGTGGTAAACATAGGGCAAAAAAAGTTCTGGTTATGCAAGAGGGAAAAACGGTCTAGCAAAACGCTGGCGCACATATAGATACGTCCTGCGAGTATTTGCTGGAACCGGCACCGATAGGGCTTTGATATGGAAATAAAATTACAGCGCAGACGGACGAAAATGCTCCTTGTACCCAGCCCACTGTTCCGCAAAGGAAAGGGGATAGTGCGGTTTTTTTCTTGCCGCACCAACCCTGGCCTGCGCTTGAAATTCACAGATAAAAACAGGCGCGCCGGCTTCCGCGTTTCCTGCGGAACTGTGCGTCAGGATGCAACTGTCCTGCTTGCCAAGTTCCACTCCGGCCAATCCTGGTTCGCGGGCCACACACAACATCATGGCGCCTGCACCAGCCATTTCATGTTTCAGATTGCTGTGGAGCATTAAACCCGTGCCAGCCATTAATTGGGCTGCATCAGGCCGTGACAGGCGTAAAAGACGCTGCCCGCACAATACCACCGCGCTGTAGCGCTGTTCCCTGACAAGCTGATGGCTAAACAGGGCCCGTAGCAGGGCCAAACGTGTACGGCGAGTACCTGTATGGGGTATATGGACCACCAGGACTGAGACCGATCCTTTACGTACCAGGGCAAACTGTACCCGTTCTTTTTCGTGCGCACCCATGGCCAGGGCAACACTGCCGCTGTTGAGTACCCACACTCCACTGCCGGTGAAGATGGAGAGCACGGTCGCTCCCCAGCTGCTGGTATTGGCGCCATGGCCTGCAAGCAGGGTGGAACTGCAGGTCATCTGCAAGGAAGCCGCAAGGTCCTGCAGGTATCCCTGGGCATGCTGTGTTTCCTGCTGCCTGATCTGGCAGCAGAGGATGTCAAGCGGCCCGGCAGGTGGTATGGCGGTTGGGTTGAATTGTGACAAGAAGGGATGAGTCTGGTAGAGAGTAGCGATGCGAATCATGGAAGCTCCTGAAACCAGGCCGCCTGAAAAGCGCGGCAATGCGGGAAATCATTCGGCTCCGGATGTGGAGGCGAAAATGCTTTGCGGCTTTTCTATAGACAAAAGCGGTTACAGCCAGGTTAGTTCCATGTTATAATTGCAACAATGAGACGGCAGAGAGCACAAAGGCGGCCGAGGGTACAGGCAGCATGACGCGCTAATGACACGATTCTGACCAAAGCCTTATTCATCCTGAATCAAAAGACCTGATAGTTGTCAGTTGAGAAATGACGCTGCCCGCGCCTCTCCCTGGTGAATTACGGCACGATCTGTCTTTCCCGCTGTTCTGCCCCTGGCTCCCACCTGCTTTTCTTTCGGGCCTGCAGGCTGATTCCTGTTGTTCACCGCGCTTCCATCCGCATGCACCTAAGAGCGGGCAGCACCGCTTTGCGCCGGCCCACAGGGCGGCCTGCGCAGGGAATACATTTTTTGCTGCGCCTTTGCCCGTTTCAACAAACACCATGTCTTGTGATACCGTACAAAAAACCTTTATCCTGGATACCAATGTCATCCTGCATGATTCTGCCTGCCTCAAAAACTTTGCCGAACACGACATTGTTATCCCCATCACGGTGATCGAAGAGCTAGATCATTTCAAAAAAGGCAACCTTGCCCTTAACTACCATGCCCGTGAGTTTGTCCGCAGCCTCGATGCCTTAAGCGCCAATAAACTCTTCAATGGCGGCGTGGTCATTGGCCCGGGCAAGGGCAGGGTCACCATCAAGCTGGAACAGCCCCTGCACGAAGATTTGCGCCAGCATTTTCCGGCTGCGGGCAAGCCTGATCACCAGATCCTCAACATCAGCTACTGGCTGGCCAAGACAGACCCGAAGCAGCGCTACATCCTGGTGAGCAAGGATGTGAATCTGCGCATGAAGGCCAAGGCAACCGGTCTGATGGCAGAAGATTACACTACCGATCACGTCAAGGATGTGGGCAAGCTCTACACTGGCTGCCGGTTGCTTGAAGAGGCTGACCCGCACTTGATCGATGCGCTGCATGCAGGCGCTGCCGGCATAAGCGCCCAGGAACTGGCCCTGGAAATACCGCTGCGGCCCAACGAGTACCTTATTGTCCGCAACGGCAAACAATCAGTCCTGGCCTTCTACTCACCCAAAAGCGGTTCGCTGGAAAAGGTGGAACGGAGCACGGTTTACGGCATCACCTCGCGCAATGCCGAGCAGAGTTTTGCGGTACATGCGCTCTGTAATCAGGATGCGCCCCTGGTCAGCCTTTCCGGCAAGGCCGGCACCGGCAAGACCCTGCTGGCCCTGGCCGCAGCCCTGGAACAACGCTCGCACTACCGGCAGATTATGCTGGCTCGGCCAATCGTACCACTTTCCAATAAAGACATTGGCTATCTTCCCGGCGATATCTCCTCAAAAATCAGCCCCTACATGCAGCCGCTCTACGACAACCTGGCAGTAATCCGTAATCAGTTCCCGGAGCAGAGCGAAATGAGCCAGCTTCTGGGCCGGCTTTTGGATGAAAAGAAGCTGGTCATCGAGCCCCTGGCCTATATCCGTGGCCGCAGCCTGGTGAAGATGTTCATGATCGTGGATGAAGCCCAGAACCTCACCCCGCACGAGGTAAAAACCATCATTACCCGGGCGGGCGAGCAGACCAAGGTGGTCTTTACCGGCGATATCTACCAGATCGACCACCCCTACCTGGATACCCTGTCTAATGGGTTGAGCTATCTCATTGAAAAAATGCAGGGACAGCGGCTGTACTCCCATGTCAACCTGGAAAAAGGCGAGCGCTCCGAGCTTGCCATGCTCGCAAGTGAACTCCTATGAAAACACCTCGCTTATTTATCCACACCTTTTGTCTGCCGCTGGCAGCGGCAATCTGTCTTGGTCTCTTTACACCCGCAGCAAGCCCGGCAGAACAAGAGAGCGCCCAGCAGACAGAGATTTTGCGCTACCGCCAGCAAACCGGCAAGGCAGCGCATATCTACAACTGGAAGCTGGAAACCCAGGGCGAGAACGTGCTTATCACCCTTGAGGAACCAGATGCCACCTTCACCAACCTCTGCACGCCGGACGGCTCAACCCTGAGCTGGACCATGGTATCACCGCCAGACACCAGACTCCGGGCAGAACGCAAGGCCGACAAACTGCACCTGCAGGGAACCTTGCAAGGAAAAGCGGTTGATAAGCAACTGCCTTTGGGCGACAAGCCCTGGTTTCAGTCACTCTCCTATTCCCTGAGCCGGATGGTGGCGCTGAAGCGGGCCAAAACAGATTTCTGGTTTTTACGTTCAGATGAACTGGAACTGCTTGGTATGCGAGCCGAACTTGCCGGCAAGGAACAAATGGTGGCAGATGGCAAGACAGTGGCGGCGCAGCGGGTGCGCATCAAACTGGACAGCCTGATAGCCGCCTTTTGGGAGGCTTCCTACTGGTTTAGGGAAACTGATCAGGTCTTTCTGCGCTACCGTGGCGTGAACGGGCCGCCGGGCACAGATGAGACCATGATAGATCTGCAGCAGCGGTAATTCCACTTCCATATCAAATTACTTTATGCCGGCCCAGGCGAATGCCTGCAGGACGTGGGAATGGTACGCTTGGGTCGCCTCTTTGATATCACCTTTGCTCTGTAAATGGAATCACTGGGGAATCAGTGCGCTAGCCTGCGGGCAGGGGCAAGGTTGTTGACAAACTGCCGGGTGCAGCTTGCCCAGGAATAGTCGCCGGCAAAGGCGCGGCAGCTCTCCCGGCTCACTTCGAGCGCTCGCAGGGCAGCGCTGCGCAGGTTGTTATCAAGACAGCCATTGAGCCCTTCCTGCACGATATACTTCGGGCCAGTCACCGGAAAGGCTGCCACTGGCACGCCCGAAGCCATGGCCTCCAGGAGCACCACGCCAAAGGTATCGGTCAGGCTCGGAAAAACAAAAACATCGGCCTCAGCCAGACTGCTGGCCAATTCTTCTCCTGTTTTCGGACCGGTGAAACACACCTCCGGATAAGCCACTTTCAGGGCCGTCAGTGCAGGCCCCCCGCCAATGACCCGTTTTTCGCCAGGCAGATCCAAATCCAGAAAGGCTGGCAGATTTTTTTCCATGGCCACCCGGCCCATGTAGAGAAAAACCGGTTTTGCTTCCTTTTTCCGCTCCCTGGGTCGGAACAGGGTGGTATCCACCCCGCGCGACCAGGGCACCAGATGATTGAAGGCCCTGGCCTCCAGTTCATCCAGAATGGTGGGTGCAGCCATGGTGCGGCGGGCAGCGCCGTGAAACCCCCGCATGAGCGAATAGCTCATCTTCATGGGTACTGGTGCACGCATGCGCAGGTATTCAGGAAAACGGGTATGATACGAGGTGGTAAAGGCCAGTTCCATACGTCTGCAGGCGCTGCGGGCACACCAGCCCAAGGGGCCTTCGGTGGCGATATGCACCGCCTCGGGCCCGAACTCGTGCAGCATTTGCCCAATGGTAGCCGGCGACACCAAAGACAGCCGTATCTCGGGATAGGTCGGACAGGGCAGAGTGGCAAAACGCTCCGGAGTGATGAGCAAAACCTCATGCCCCCAACTGCGGAGCGTTTCAGCGGTGCGGCTTAAGGTGGTGACTACCCCGTTAATTTGTGGATGCCAGGCATCGGTCACGATACAGATCTTCATAGACGCTGTTGGTTGCAGGAGAAGTAAGGCCACGTTGATCCGACCATTGCACCAGGCCAAGGCTGCCGTTGTGGTTTTCGGCGAGAGCGGTGCAACTCTCCACCCAGTCACCGCTGTTGCTGTACAATACCTTGCCGATTTCTCTGATGCCGGCGCGGTGGATATGGCCGCAGATGAGGCCGTCCACCTGATTGGCAATACCTTCCTGCGCCACCACCTCTTCAAAACGGCCCATGTAGTTGACCACGATCTTGACCTGATGCTTCAGCCAGGATGAAACCGAGCGGTACTCATAGCCCATGCGGCGGCGGCCCTTGTTGCAGAAGCGGTTCACTGTCAGGGCAAGGTTGTAGAGCATGCTGCCGAGCGTGGCCAGCCAGGGACTGTTCTGCACCACCGGGTCGAACTTGTCCCCATGAATGACCAGATAACGGCGGCCATCTGCGGTTTCATGCACAGCCCTGTTGCTGATGCGCACATTGTTGAAGACCATGCCGTCAAAACGACGCAGGACATGGTCATGATTGCCTGGAATATAGATCACCTTGGTACCGTTTTTGGCCTTTCCCAGTACGGTTTGCACAATACGATCATTAATTTTGGGCCAGTACCAACTTCTCCTGGCCTGGAGCAGATCCAGAATATCGCCAACCAGATACAGGTATTCTGATTCTGTTTTTTGCAGAAAATCGAGCAGTTGATCGCTCTGCAGGTTTCTGGTGCCCAAATGCAGGTCGGAAATCCAGATGGATCGGAATTGAAGCGGCATACACCCTCCTCTGTGGTTCATCTCCGCTGTGGAACTGCAAGGTGCGGCCAAGGTATCCAGCGGGTGTTTGCTTCTGGTCAGTATTGTATTTTTTTCAGATTGGAAAACCGTTGGTGTTGCGTTGTGCGGTCTTGTTCAGAATGGCTGTGCATATGGCCTGGACTTCACCGTTTATCTCATTTCCAGATCAACGTAAATGTATCGCGGGAAGCAGGCGCAAATATGGCAAGAGCGTATGTACAGAGTACGCCTGCATCGCATTTGCCGTGCTTCTTTGATATCATCTTTGATCTGGAAACAGCATTATACGGCCTCTGTCTTGTTTTGGGCCTGATCACTATCCCGCAATACAAAACAGTTACATACACCCATGTCTCACACGACTCACCAAAGCCTGCCCCCTGCCCTCTATCAGGAGCTCTTTGCCAATGCAGCCGAAAGTATGGCGATTATTGATGCCAGCGGCAGTATTCTCGTGGTCAATCAGGCCTTTTGCAAACTGAACGGTTACAGCGCGGAAGAGGCCCAGGGCCGCAGCATAAGCCTGCTGCGCTCGGGGCGGCATGAGGATCAGTTTTATGAAAACATCTGGCAGGCTCTGCGCAATCGGGGCAACTGGCAGGGTAATATCTGGAACAGGAGAAAGGATGGCTCACTCTATCCGGCCTGGCTCTCTATCAACAGTATCCGCAGCCCAGATAGCCGCATCACCCATTACTTTGCCTCCATCCGGGAGACAAGCGAGCTTAAAAAGCGAGAACGTCAGGTCGCGTTTCTGGCCTACTACGATCTCTTGACCCGGCTACCGAACCGCAGTTCCCTGCACCGGGACCTGCCCAGCGCCATTGCAGCCAACCGGGAATCTAACCGGATGCTGAGTATGTTCGCTCTGGATCTGGACAACTTCAAACTGATCAACGATGTCTTTGGCCACGATCAGGGTGACGCCCTGCTGGTACTGGTAGCGGAGCGCCTGCGCGGATTGATCCGCAAAGGAGATGCCCTCTACCGCCTTGGCGGTGATGAATTTCTCTATCTGTTACAGGGAGCAAGCAATGAGGCTGCCATCTACCTGATGGCCAAGCGCCTTTTGGCAGCGCTGAAAGAGCCCTTCTCTCTGGGAGGACGCAGAGTCTTTATCAATGCCAGTATTGGCGTATCCAGCTTTCCTATGGATGGGGATGACGGTTTGGAGCTGGTGCGCAATGCCGATCTGTCCATGCACAAGGCCAAGGAGGAGGGCAGAAACCGCTTCGTGGTCTACAGCCAGACCATCCACGCGGCACAGAAGCATCGTTTCAGCACGGAAAGCGGCATCCGCACCGGCCTGAGCAAGGGCGAATTTCTGGTCTACTACCAGCCCAAGGTGCATATCGAAAGCAGTAAAACCGCAGCACTTGAGGCCCTGATCCGCTGGGAAAAGGATGGCAATCTGGTGCGGCCGGATCTGTTCATTCCGGTAGCCGAGGAAAGCA
The DNA here is from genome assembly GCA_964512515.1 of uncultured Desulfobulbus sp. Taxonomy (GTDB): domain Bacteria; phylum Desulfobacterota; class Desulfobulbia; order Desulfobulbales; family Desulfobulbaceae; genus Desulfobulbus. The sequence goes on along the minus strand of CAZEIT010000015.1, from coordinate 6,542 downwards.
GCCTGATTGACGATCTCTGCCTTTTTGTGATGGAAAGTGTCTGTACTTTCCTGGCCAGGCTCAAGCAGCAACACCTGGCTGTGCCCATCAGCGTCAACATTTCTCCACACCAGTTCCACAACCTGGATTTTGTCGATCTGACCGAAGATCTGCTCAAGCGCCATGGCACCGAGCCAGGCCTCTTTGAATTTGAAATTACCGAACGTACCGCCATGCAGGACGCCGAACATACCCTGCGCATCCTGCATAACCTGCGCCAACTGGGCATTGCCCTCTCCATCGACGACTTTGGCACTGGCTACTCATCCCTTGCTTATCTGGGCAGGATGCCGGTGCAGACCCTGAAGATCGACAAGCAGTTTATTGATAGTATGGAGGAAAATGACGGTATAGTCGGCGCGATTATTGCCATCTGCAAGCAGATGCAGATCAACGTGGTGGCCGAAGGGGTGGAAAAGCAAAGCCAGCTGGCGCGACTGGCGCAACTGGGCTGTAACGAGGTACAGGGTTATATCTTCTGCCGGCCGGAACCGGAAGAGATCATTATGAACTATTTACAGACCAATGGCGTGTATCAGCCTGATTGAGATGAGCGGCAGCGCGGCGCAGACCTGCTTCAGGGTTTTTAGGAAGCCTTTGCCGAAACCGACACAGATAGCGCTTTGATAGGGAAGTGGGTCAGCTGTGTAGTTGCGCCAGCAAGGGGCCCCAAGCAATGGCCGCGCTTTCCTTGACATCCGGCACCAGCACCACGGTCTCCGCAAAACCATAGTCGCGCAGGGCACGTCTGCATTCCCGCAGGGTGTCGCGCACCATGTCTGGCTCGTAGCTGCCGTGCAGATTATAGACCAGACCAAGCAACTGCATGCCCCGGTTTTTAACGGCTTCCAGGCTAAGGCGGGTATGGTTGATGGAGCCCAGCCTGGGGCTGCTGACCAGCACCAAAGGCCAACCTTGACCGGCAAGGTAATCTAAAAGAAGCAGTTCGCTGTTCAGGGGCACCAAGAGCCCGCCTGCCCCCTCCACCAGGAGCCACTGATAGCGTTCCTGCATGCGCGTTGCAGCTTCATTGAGTTTCTCCTCAAGTACGACCTTGCCTTCCAGGGTGGCGGCCAAATGGGGCGAGGCCGGTAATTTGAAGACATAGGGATTGCTGAGACCTTCCTGATCCTCTGCAGTCAGAGGCACGCCCATGAGACGGCGGTGCAGGAGGATGTCTTCAGCAATACCGCTGCAACCGGTCTGCACCAGCTTCATGGTGCTGACACTGGGATAGCGTGAGAGAAGATAGCGGGCCAGAAGTCCTGTACAGTACGACTTGCCTACGCCGGTATCAATGCCGGCCACGGCTATGGTATGCTGGGGTGTTGCTGCTTGATCGTGTTCACTCATGGTTTTTGTGCGACGGCACCGAGGCTGGCCTCCTCGCCCTCTTTCTTCGAGACGATAAAATAGAGAGGATGGTAAGTCAGGCGCACACCCTGCTCCCCGCTGAAATGCTCGCGATAGGCTGTGGCAAAGGCGGCCAGCCGACCCTTGGTCCAGCCTGCGGGGTTGAGCGCATTGACGCCGGTGTCGCGAAGGTGGTGCAGCAAGGCGAGCGGGTCTGCAAACCACAGCTCGTGGTGATCTTGCCTGGCAAGGAGCAAGTGGAAGTGTTGCGACAGGATGTGCTGCAACTCCTCCAGACTGAGGTAGGGCAAGCCACTACCGGTAATCTCTCGTATTTCCTTAAAATTATCAGGTCCATAAAGGGCAATTGCCATGGCGCCGCCTGGATTGAGATGGCGGGCCAGTTTAGCGCTTAAGGCCGGGAAATCGTGCACCCAGTGCAGGGTGGAGGAGGAAAGGATCAGGTCATAGCTTTGGGGAAGCTCCACCTTTTCGATATCACCGGCCAGGAAGCTGACATACTGCCGCCATGCCCGGCTTCTGGTATCGATACAGCTCTGAAAGGCCGCAACCAGATCGCAGACCGTAAGTTGCACCAGAGACGGCAGCCGGGCAACGATCTTTTCCGTGAGTATACCGGTGCAGCAACCGATTTCAAGCGCATTACGGGGATTAACCCTGGGCAGGGTTTCGGCCAGGTAAGCCAGCAGGGTATCACCCACCTGGGCCTGCACCTGCGCCTCTTCCTCGTAAGTGCTGAGCGCATGGGCAAAACGCCTGCTGATGAGGCTTTTGTCGGCATTCATGACAAAAGTGGGCATATGGTGGTCAACAAGTACGCAACAAAATTACCCTGCATGCACCGACAACAGCGCGCAGATGTACAGAATATTCCACTGGAGCAACAAGAAAAAACGGGAAGGAAAGCACGCTTCCTTCCCATTTGTATAAACCCCGGCGCAAAAGAGGCGACGCTCAATCTCCCCAGAGCAAATCCTCACGAATCCAACCCTTCACGCCGTTGGCGTGTTCAACCTGCACCCAGCCATTTTTCTTGCCAAGCACCTTAAAAACCACGCCATAGGTGGCGGTGGCCACAATGGAACCGGTTTTAGTACTGGGCGCGCTGCGAATATTGATGTTCTTGTTGGACCCTTTGTTGGCCTGCACCACCGCATGCGCCTCCTTGGTGGTTACACCCTGGTGCACCCAGCCGACACTGCCTTCAAAGTCGCGCACCTGCAACCAGGTACCGGATTTTTTCGTAACCTGGAGGGGAAAGCCCTGACCAATCTTCCACAATACTTCATACTTGGTGCCAGGGCCGGAGCGCATATTGACATTCTCACCACGGATGGAGACCATCTCGGCAAAGGCTGGAGACTGGAGCAGGATAAAAGAAGACAGAAACACAGCGCAAAAGATGGAACGCTTCAGGTTCATAGCGACACCTCAATTCGTATATGATGATTGACGTAGATTTAACCAGACGGCGCAAACACGAAATAAAACAGAGCGCGCATACCGCATGCGGGCTTTATCTCTTCTGCCGGGCGGCGGAAGAAGGCACTGCTGCAGAAGCGCATGGCTGCTAGCTTAACCGGCTGCCACCTTTTGTACTGGGCCTGAATCGAAATTGCAAGCCTTTGCAGGCAGTTCCAGCTTTTTAGTTGTACCAGGGCCGGCAACCGGGTAGAGATTACAATTTTAACTCTTTCAACTTTTCCTTACCCATGGCGGTTGACTCCCCCTTTGAACACATATTCCGCTTTTTTCTGCCCCGTGCCTGGCTGCAAAAGGCAGTAGAGTGCAGTGAAGGCAATATCAATCAGACCTGGATCGTACACTATGCCAGCGGCAAGAAAACCCAGGCTGCGGTGCTCCAGCGGCTCAGTCCGACGGTCTTCCCGGATCCGCTCGCGGTTATGGCCAATTTTCGCATCGTTACCCGGCATCTGGCGCAACAGGGCAAGCAGAGCCTCACGGCAGCCGTTTTCCCCAGGGCCTACTGCAATCCGGATGGTAAGGACTACTTCATTGATACAACAGGCGGGCTGTGGCGACTCATCAGCTATATCGGCCCTGCCCGCACCCTGCTGCAGATGGATGCGCGGCAGGCGGCAGCAGCAGGTCGGATGCTCGCTGCTTTTCATCTGCTTTTAAGTTCTCTTTCTCCTGAAGATATCTATGACCCGCTGCCCGGCTTTCACGATACACCGCAGTATCTTGTCCGTTTTGACGCCCTTTGCAGCAAGCATGCCCCGAAAAATGAAGATGAAGAATTCTGCTTTGCCAGCATTGAGCAGTGGCGTCCGCTCGCCAACCTGCTTCAGGCCAATGCAGCAAACCATACCCGGCAGCTGGTGCATGCCGATCCCAAGTGCAGCAACTTCCTCTTTGCGCAAAACAGTGATGAGGCACTCAGCCTGATTGATCTGGACACGGTTCGCTTTGGCTTCCTGTTGCACGATCTGGGCGACTGTTTACGCTCCTGCTGCAATCGCGGCGGCGAGGAACGCGGTCATGCGCACCATTTTGATCAGGGATGTTTCAGTGCCCTGCTTGCAGCCTATCTCCAGAGTGGCGGTAAGGCTCTGCTCACCCAGGCGGACCAGGCCCTGCTCCTGGACGCTGCCCGCTTACTGATCTTTGAGCTGGGTCTACGCTTTTTTACCGATCACCTGGAAGGCAACCCCTACTTTATTTGTCGCTATCCCATGCAGAATCTGCACCGGGCTATGGTGCAGTTCAAGCTGCACGCCTCACTGCTGGCGCAGGAAAAGCAGTTGCGCAAGGAACTGACGCAGCTGCTTTTCTGAACACAACCCGGCGGATGGATCACCTCTGTCTGTAACCCGTTTCCTGTACAACAAGATAAAATTCAGTATTTCCAGCGATATCAAGTGAACAACATGCCTGCATCACCCTTTACCCCAGGCCCTCGGTCCAGCGAATGCCATGCCCGCTGCGGTGTGCTCAGCACGCTGCATGGCGATATCAATACCCCTGTTTTCATGCCTGTGGGCACCCAGGCCACGGTCAAGGGTATGAGCCCGGAAGCCTTGGTGGAGGTTGGCGCACAGATCATCCTTGGCAACACCTACCACCTCTATCTCCGCCCCGGCCATGAACTGATTCGCGAATTTGGCGGTCTGCACCGCTTCATGCACTGGCAGCGTCCCATTCTCACCGATTCGGGCGGTTTTCAAATCTTCAGCCTGCAGGAGCTGGCAAAGATCACAGAGGAAGGCGCGGCCTTCCGCTCCCATCTCGATGGCAGCCCCCTCTTCCTCAGCCCTGAAGACGCCATTGATGTGCAGGTGGCCCTGGGGAGCGACATCATGATGACGCTGGACACCTGCATTCCCTATCCGGCCAGCCGTGAGGAAGCGGTGACCGCAACCGCGCTCACCAACCGTTGGGCTAAACGCTGCCGCAAGGCTCAGCCCGACAATGGCCAATTACTCTTTGGCATTGTCCAGGGCGGCATGTATACGGATTTGCGTCTGGCTGCCCTGGAAGAGCTGCAATCAATCGGCTTTGACGGCTATGCCCTGGGCGGACTTTCCGTGGGTGAACCCAAGGAGGAGATGCTGGCGATTCTGGCCGATTGCGCCCACCGCATGCCCCAAACCCACGCCCGTTACCTCATGGGTGTGGGTACGCCGGAAGACCTGGTGGAAGGGGTTCTGCACGGCATTGACATGTTCGACTGCGTCATGCCCACCCGTAATGCACGTAACGGAATGCTCTTTACTTCACAGGGCAGAGTGGTTATAAAAAATGCTTGTTTTCAGAAGGATGCAAGCCCGTTGGATCCAAACTGCTCCTGCTATACCTGCAGACATTATTCCAGGGCCTACCTGCGCCACCTTTTCCAAAGCCGGGAAATTTTGGCCTATCAATTAAACAGCATCCACAATCTGCACTACTACTGCAGCCTTATGGCCGCCATGCGCGAAGCGATCCTGCAGGATCGGTTTCTCGCTTTCCGCAGCGAGTTTTACCGCTGCCGCAGCGGCTTGATACCGCCTTATAACCTCAAAAATGGAGATCCTTCATGACAGGAGTCGCCTGGGCCGCGGAAGCGGCCGCACCTGCAGCCGGGGCCGGTGGCATGGCCTTTATCGGCCAGTTTCTGCCGCTGATCCTTATCTTTTTTGTCTTTTATTTTCTCTTGATCCGGCCACAGCAAAAAAAGGCCAAAGAGCACCAGAACTATCTGGCCAACCTGAAACGAGGCGACAAGGTGATCACCGGCGGTGGTATCTACGGCCAAATCACCGGTTTGACCGATAACGCGGTCACCCTGGAAGTGGCGGACAATGTCCGCATCAAGGTTAGTCGAGCTGCCATTGCCGGATCAGCCACTGATCCTGAAAAAGCGGCTGCTCCCGCAAAGCCTGCCGGGGGGTGAGGCATCGGCAGGGGTTGCTGATTTTCATCGTGCATGAAAACAAACCAAGAGCATAAACAAACGCCCTGATGCGTCCGGTATCGAAAAAAGCCGCAGGAGCCATAAGCCAACTGCGGCTTTTTTGTTTTAGCCGGCCTGGCACAACCAGCCATCACCAGGGCGGGCAAGGCTTGAGCACAGCATGCATGTTTTTCAGGAATACCCTTGATTTTGCATGGCCACATGCGATAATGAATGAACAATCAAGTGACTAATATTCTACTGTAACGAACCTTAGGCGGAGTACGCTGCCATGCGCTGTCCCAAATGTGGCTACACCTCGTTTGACAATCTCGAACGCTGTAAAAAATGTAAAAAAAACATTGCCGCGGCTGCCGCTGCCTTAATGGGAACGGTGGCAAGTGCTACTGCTCCTTCTTTTTTAAGTGTGGCTCAGCCAGCGCAAGCTCAGAACACAGTGTCTGAAGCAAGCGACACGGAGTTTGACCTAAACCTTGATGACGACGCTACCCTTGATTTCAGCAACGAAAAAGAGGAACTTTTTTCTCTTGATGCACATGCCCCAGCGGAGCAAACCCAGTCATCTGCTCGGGAATTCACTGATGACAACGAGCTTGACCTGCGCCTGTCGGATCATTTCGGGGAAAATCCTAACCCGCAAGAGGCAGCCATAGATATGGAACTTGATCTTGCCTTGGGTGAACTGGATGAAACGCCCCTCGCCCTGGGCAGC
>CAZEIT010000014.1:0-15750 GCA_964512515.1 uncultured Desulfobulbus sp. | reverse complement strand
CCTGGCGCAACTGCTCGCTCTTCAGCTTAAGCGAACGTACCTCACCCGCAAAAAAAACAAACAGTGCTGTGCAGGCCGCCAAGGCCAAGGCCGCAGCCACTTTGGCGTTTTTACTCTGCCACAGCCGACCTCCTCTTTTGGCAAAGGTTCCTCTGCGGAAGTTGACGCTGGACACTCCCGCCTTACCCGGTTGCAGAGCGCACAGGGCACAGGCCAGGGCGGCGTCAAAGGCCGGCAGGAGCTGGCGTTGGCTGACACTGCCACCTGAAACCTGCCCGTGCAGGCGCTCAACCGTCACTTGCAGCAGTTCTGCCAGCCTTGTTTGCAGCTCTTCGGCATGGGCCAGGGGCCCGCACACAAAGAGATGCGCCGGAAGGGCAGGCGAGATCCTATCCACCCCCATCGCCCCTGTTTCTTGGTGCTGGCGAAACAGGGCCAAGCTTTGCCGGATCGCGCCGGCAAGTGCCTCAGCCCTCTGCCGGATCACCTGCATTTCGGGTATGTCCGGGTTTTCATCTGCAAACAACACCGAAAGCCTTCTGCAGGCCTGCACTGTCCCGGCCTGCACCAGTGCAATCGAGGCGGTGTGCAGCTCTGCATGCAGCAGAATAAAACTGGGGCGGCGCGGCGCGGCGGCTATGGCCTGTTGAGCCAGGGCATAGACCGAGGGGCAAATGCTGTCCGGATCAAAAATCCATTGCCGGCGTCCATCTTTACCGGCCTCAGGCAGCAGGCTCTGCAAAAGGGTCTTGTCTACGGCAAAGGCCAGCAGTTCCGACCCGCCAGTTCCGCTCGTAATGCAGTGATAGACGCTTTCCACCTGTTCGGCAGGTCGCAGCAGGCGTTCCTCCATCTCAAAGGGAAAGGCCTGGGCCTGCTGTCTGGTCTCCTGAAAAGGTAGGCGCAGGTTGTGCACACTGAGCATGGTCAGGGGCAGGCCCAGCACCAGGAGACTGGAGGGCTGCCAGTTGAGGTCTGCACAGAGGCGATTGAGCGCGCCAGCTATATCCGCCCGCATTTCAGGCGAAGCGAGCGGCAGGGCAGCGGTGGCGACCACGGTATGGCTTCGGCCAGACGCCTGCAGCAGCACAGCGCTTAGCCCGGTATCGTCCAAGGCTATGCCTAGAGACTGTCTGCCATCCATATCATCTGCCTGTCGCACTGATTAGCCATGTTCTACACGCCCTACTCGCGTTTCATACCATTACATACTCTATTCAACCCGCCACAGCAGCAGGCCCTGTTCGCCATTGTCCCGGCGTTCGATCAGGCCCGTGCCCACCCGCTGCAAGCGATCGCGCCGCGCCACCACCTGAACCGCAAAATATTGGCTCTTCACATTGAAGAGCGGTAAATCTCCACCCACATCCGCAGGCAGGCCCCGCACCTGGCGCAGCCAATCCGGCGAGGCCAGGGCCTCCCTGTTTTCCCGGTTGGCACGAAAGTCCTGCAGATCCTGGCCATTTTCCTCGCTCATGTCTGGCATCAGGGCCAGGAGCACCGGCAGGGGCGCGGTATTGGGGTTGAGCCTGGCGTCATTGCCCGCTACCGTGATATAGGGCAAGATGCCCTCGTGCTCCGCATCGCCGTAGAGCAGCGCTCGGCTCATGCCCCGCACCAGGAGCAGTTCCTCCTCAAAGCGGATGGGCGCGTTAGCCGGGCTATAGGGTGGATTCTGCGAAAGATAGTAACCATCTTCCGCGCCCAGTGGCCGTTCGTTCTGGTCTTTGTCCACCCAGTCGGCCAGGGCATCGAGGAGCGGATCGATCTCTTCTGGACTGATGACAAAGCGGCCCGAGGCGAGAAAGCGCCACCACAGGCCCCGATAGCGTTCCAAGGCCCGTGCCTCCTGGGGCGCAAGCTCGGTATCGGTTGCGCCACCCGCAAGCCCTGAGCGTGCCAGGGCATTCACCTGCAAACGGCCGCCCATATCCGCCACCACGACGCTGAGGCGTGCCTCATCCCCAGCCATGGCCTGCACCTTGCCTGCATCCAGGGTGTTCCAGGCATCAAAGAAGGAGTCAAAGTCATTGGCGTAGCGGTCAAGGAGCAGGGCTGCCCGGGCCAGTTGCAGTCCGCCCTGTACCAGGGCATCCAGCCGCAGCTCTTCCTGCTGTGCCACAGCGCCGTCCCACTGCCTGTCAACCCTGGTCATCAACTGCAGAGTCAGCACGACAAGAAAGCTGATGCAGGCCAGGGTGAGTACCAGGGCCATGCCCTGCTGCCCAAGGCTGCGTGGCTTCTGCAAAAGCCGGGCGATCCATCTAAACATAGGCGGCCTCATCAGCCGCCATTCTGGCCTGTCAGACCGGTTGCGCGCTGTGGCCGGGCGCGAATCAGGCCGGTAGGCAGAAGCACGGCTGTTTCATACACCTGGCTGCGACCCTTGTCCACATCCAGCCAGAAATCCAGGCGGATGCGCACCGCTGCAGGCAAGGATACCTCCATTGCGCCCCCTGCGCCGACTATGGCGCTGTAGCGCCACATCTCGCCGCGCTCATTCAGCGCTTCAAACGCAACAGAACGCAGGCCATCGGCCAGGAGAAGAAAACTGTCTTCAACCACCTGCTCATCGCCGGCCTCACCCAGCAAAAGCGGTACATCCGTGCGCAGCAGTTTCAACTGTCTGTGGTCGTCTGCCTGCTGCTCAACCCGGTAGCTGATCAGGGCCGGGCCTCGGTACAGCTCTTGCGGGTCAAAGACCAGATGGCTAAGCGAGGCAAAGCTCAGGCTATCGGCCAGTTCATCCTCCAATCGCTGGGCTTCGCTCCGGCTGACGCGAAAAGGCAGGGCCGGTTCCGCATAGGCAGCGCTCAAATCTTCACTCAGACGGCGCAGAGCCGTTTTGGCCTGCAGGGCAGCATCATCCTGCTCGCTTACAGTTTCAACCACTTTCACGGAGGCAGTCAGGGCTGTGGCCAGCATACTCATCACCAAGGCCAGCAGGGCCACTGCAATCAGCAGCTCAAGCAGGGTAAAACCGTCTTGCCGGAGCTTCACGGCAAGCCCTCGATTTTACGCAGCAGCAGGCTACGCACTGTATAGGCATAGTGCCTGGAAGCGCTGTCCCGCAGGGTGAGCTCAACCAGCTTGAGCCAGCCATTGCTGCCTGCCAGACCGCTTTCTTCTTCAGTTAAAACGTGTACCCGGAGTGACCAGCTCATTCGCGGATAGGTGGGACCAAAATCGCCGCTCGCATCGGTAAGGCCCGCGAAATCCTGCAGGTTGAGTTGCGTTAGTTTTTGCTGCGCCAGCATGGAGGCCTGGGTGTAGAAACGCGCTTCCGCAGCCCTGTCCACATTGTCTGCCTGCACCCCGAAAAGGATGATACAGCTTAAGGCAATCAGACTTACCGCAACCAATAGCTCAAAAAGGGAAAAACCCGCACTTGTTGCTGCAATTTTTCCCAGCCCTAGACCGGGCCTAGCGGAACAGTTCTGCAGATGCCGGATCAACATACCCTTCCACCACCTTGACCCTGCCCAGATAGGGCGAGGCCACCAGGGAAAGCTGTTTTTCCCCTTCCCGCGCTGCCAGCACAAGGAGCGCAGGCTCAGCATAGCCCTTGCTGTTAATATAGAGGCGCGGTGGCCCCTGTTCGTGCTGCCGGACGTGTTGTCGTTTTTTTGTGTAAATGCTTGCCAACTGTACGGTTTCCGGCAGATGCAGGCTGCGAGTCCGGACAACGCCTTGCTTTTGCTGCCCTTTTTGCTGCAACTGCTCTTGGCTCATTCCTGCTGCAGCCACGGCTTCGGCCACAAGCGCATGCGACCCTGTCTCATAGCGCAACTCGTAAGCCTGCCGCTGCTGCCGGGCCAGTTGCGCGCTCTGCTGCAGAAAGCCGATGGTCTGCCGCGCGCTGACCTGCAGGGCATCTCCCTGCAAAAATATCTGCAGCTTGGGCATGGCCAGGGCTCCCACAAGCGCTATCAGCGCCACCACCACCAGGAGTTCGAGCAGGGTAAAGCCTGCACAACCTGGGGAGCGGCCGCTGCTACAACCCTGCAACCCTGCTCTATTACTGTAATTCCCAGTTGTTGACATCCGCATCCTTGCCTTCGCCCCCTGCCTGATTGTCTGCACCGTAGGAGATGAGGTCAAACTCATCATGCATGCCTGGGCTGAGATACACATAGTCGCCTCCCCAGGGATCCCTGGGCACCCGCCCTCGTTCCAGATAGCCGCCCTGTCGCCATTTGCGGGCTGGCTGACCAAAGGTAGGCGGCGCCACCAGGGCCTGCAGCCCTTGTTCGGTAGTGGGGTATTGACCATTATCCAGCCGATAGAGTTTCAGGGCCTGCTCTATGGCGCGAATCTGCACCTCTGCCTTGGTGCGGCGAGCCTCCTCGGGCCGGTCCATGATGCGGGGGGTGATCAGGGCAGCAAGGATGCCCAGAATCACGATGACCACCATCAGTTCAATCAGGGTAAAGCCCTGCTGTTTATTGAGCTTTGATGCGGCTGCCTGACGCAGGCCGGCAGAGGCCAACAGAGGTACTAATAATGCCAGACTGATGACGATAGTAAGGGCTGCAGCCGGGCCGACGGTCAGCGCAAGCCATGAAAAACCGACCAGGGGCAGCAGTAGCACGCACACCAGGCCACGCAGGGAGTCATGGCGGGCAATGGCCTCTGCCAAAGGCGGAGAGAGGTAGTAGTAGCTATTGACCAGCTTTTGGCCTAGGGAGTTAGTGTTCAGCATTTGATCTCTGAATTGGCGCAGGATGTTGACGGCCGGATGGCCTAGGGAACCAAAGGCGGCAGTGGCGATAAAACAGGCCTCCGCTGTTTTAAAGCTGTACTCGGGGCCGTAAAAGACAACACCGCCCTCGGTGAGGGCGTAGGCGCGCACATGGTACCAGGTGGCTGGCCGCAAATTGCCCAGGGTGGCGGAAAAGGGGCCATAACCAGCGCCACTGGTTACTGCACCCCTCTCTGCTGGAGTTGTTAATGCTGGCGGCTGCATGCTTTGGCCTGGAGTGGCAGAGCCGGCAGCTAATATCTGCGCGCTGGTCGGGTCAGTTGCCGCCGTGTGAACTAACTGGGCAGGATCGGCAGGCACTGCCTCTTTTTCCTCTTTTGTCGCTGGCAAAGACGAAGCCAGCACCGGGCTTGCAGAGGTGCTGAAGACCAGACCCCGCTGCCGCACCACTGCCTCCAAGGCGGACAGAATTTCGCCGCCGCTTGCGGCGCTGGTGCGGGTTACGCCAGCGGGCGGCACGGTGCGCACGGCCACGCTGCTTGTTCCCCTTTGGTTGACAAAGGCATCAATGGTGTAGATGCTGGCCGCATCAAAACGGGCCACTGCCATGGAACTGCCCTGGCCGCGTTCTGCCGTGCCCACCACCAGCACATTGCCTGCCGCATCCATGGCGGCGGCATAACCAACCCCTTCTCCCTCGCCAAAACTGAATAGCTGCCCCTTGGGCGCATCTTGTGCCGGTTTCGATTCGCCCAGCGGAGCGCCCTGCTGAGATGCAGGTTCGGATGTGGCCGCGGCCGCTGCAGGCAGAAAAAATTCCAGCACGCCAAGCGCCATGCTGCGCCAGATTGAAACCTGCGCAGAGACGGGGACAATTGCTTGCGCGTGAACCTGGCCATATTGATCAACAGAGTCAAGCGTGCCCTTCAAAGCCGTAGCGGCAAAGTGGTGTTTCGCTTGCATCTGCATTTGCTGCCGGGAGAGGGGAGTATAGCCCGTATCCGGCCGCCGAGGTGGTACCCTTTTTGCGCGGCGTTTAGCCTCGGTAGACAGGACCGGGTATTTCTTATTGTCCTCCAACTGCACCACCGGCAGAAGCAGGCCCGGCGCATCCAGGGAGCCATTTTCCGGTGCATAGGAGGCCAGCAAAAAGCGGCGCTGCCCGCCTTCGGTGGCAAAACCGCTGGCAATCACACCATGCTCGCCCACTGCCACATCGTAGAGCACATCATCCTCTGCACTGACCGGATTGATCACCACCCCAGCCCTGCCAAAATCAGGGTCCGGCTCGCCGTTGGAAAAGAAGCGGAACAGGGCGGTATCCCGTCTTCCCGGTGCTCCGCTGGCACCCGCCACGTACAACAATCCCTCATCATCAGCCGCCAGGCGGTAGCCCTCGCTCATGGGCAGGTTGCCTGCGGGCATGGCCACCCCCTGCTTGCCAAAGGTCTTCTCTAGAAGACCATTCTCATCCAGCGCGGCCAACATCAAGGAAACCCGACTGCCGCTTCTAAAGGTGCCGGACAGCACCACCCCACCATGATCCCGCAGGGCAATTCCCTCGGCCCTGGATTCACTGCCCACGCCAATGAGGCTGACCCCGCGCTCGCCAAAAGAGCTGTCCAACTCGCCATCGGCCAGGTAGCGCGCGGCCACGGCCACGCTGCCCGCTGTGCCCGTGACATTGCCCGCCACCACGATCTTGTTGTCTGGGGTGATCACCAGGGCGCTGATCTCGTCATCGCCGCCGCTCACCGGGGTCTGCACTATGCCATTGCGACCGAAGTCTTTGTCCAGACGACCATCTGGGAAGTAACAGGCCAGAGCAAAGTCGCGAGTTTGACCGTTGGAACTGTAGCCGCCTGCAACAATGCGGCCATCGGCCAGGATGCCCAGAGCCAGGGCCTCGTCATCGCCAAGGGACACCGAGGTAATGAGCGCGCCTTCACGGTTAAAGCTGCTATCAAGGCTGCCATCCGCATTGAAGCGCAAGAGGGAAAAATTTCTCGCCTGACCGGCACTGACTGATCCTGCCACCACGATCTTGCCATCAGGCTGCAGGACAATAGCATTGGCGCTGTTATTCAGGCCCAGTTCCACCGCTACCCGGCCATCCGCGCCAAAACTGCTGTCCAGGCGGGGTACGGCAAAGGCCTGGCCGTCCAGGGCAAGCTGGTATAATACAAGGATGATGAAAAAACGGATCAACGGGATCATCCCACTGCCTTACCGATCCAAGCACTGAGCTGTCGGCGGCGCGGCTCAACTCTTGCCGAAACTGCAGACCGGATACTGACAGACCTGGCAGTTGCGGCAAAAACCGCCATGGCCCAGCATGGCCAGCTCCGCCCGGCCGATATGTTCGCCTGCAAGAATGCGGGGAAGAAGCAGATCAAACACCGTAATGCCATGAAACATGCCGCAGGCAGGCAAACCAAAAACTGGCACTTCTCCGATGCGGGCTACCGCAAGCATAGCTCCGGGCAAAACCGGCGTGCCATAGACCAATGCTTCCGCGCCTGCCAGGCTGATGCCCACACGGGTGACATCATCGGGATCAACCGACATCCCCCCGGAAGTGACAATAAGATCTGCGCCCGCATCCAGGCAGGAGCGGATCTCAGTGGCGATCTGCTCTGGGTTGTCGGGCGCAAAGCGCACCTGCAGCACCGAGGAACCTAAGGCGGCAAGCTTGGTGCGCAGCACTTCCTCAAAGCGGTCGGCGATACGGCCGGAATAAACCTCATTACCGGTGATGACCAGCCCTGCCGCAGCCTGGCGCAGCGGTAACACTCGCAGCACCGGCTCACCGGTTTGTATCGTGGCCACCGCCTGTTCCACCAGGGCGCGGCGGGCAACCAGGGGAATGAGCCGGGTTGCGCCTACCTGCTCACCCTGGCGCACCGGGGTATTATCCTGCAAGGTGGCGCACATGACCTCGCCCAGCATGTTGAAGCGGAAAAGCGCCTCACGGTTGATTTTCAAAAGGCCGCTGCGCTTCGCGCTAAAACCAATCTTACCCTCGGATGGCTCCGGCGCATAGAGTATGCCCTCACCGGCTAAGGCGCCTGCAAAGAGCAGGGCAGCCTCGTTTTCGTGCACATCATCCGGGCCAAGGTTGAGCACATAGATGTGCTCCTTACCGAGGCGGCGCAGGGTTTCCACATCCTGGGGCTGGATAATGTGCCCTTTTTTGAAGGCGCGGCCCTTGTACACATCCTTGATAATCTCGGTAATATCGTGCGGCAGCACCATGCCCACCGCCTGCTCCACCGGCACAGTCTTGTGCGTACTGCACAAAGGCATACATTCATCCACTGCTGGCATGACAGTGCTTCTCCCGTCTCAATCAAAGCTGAAGGCTCAGGGTAGCTGAACCTATGAACAAAAAGGCATATATACCACACTTGCGCGCAAATCCATTGCAAAAACAGTGGAATTCCACCCCAGCCAGTTGCCCGTTTTAGAGCGGGATGATCGCTCTTCATGGCATAGACCGCAGCAATGAGCGCTTTACTGTTTTGTCTGGCAAGGATAATATAATATGCAACAATAGGCTGATGCACCAGCATTCCGCATCGGCTCACGCCGAATATACCCCCTGTTACCTTATTAAACGCTGCGCCTGAAAAGAGGGCTGAAAAAGGATTCTTGAATGATTGCACCAGAACTTGCCGATATTCTTGTCTGCCCGGCCTGCAAGGGGCTAGTGGCACAGGACGTACCCGCCCAGACCCTTGTCTGCCGCAGTTGCCAGCTTGCCTTTCCGGTGCGTAACCATGGCGGCAAAATGCTGCCGGTGATGCTGGTGGAAGAGGCAATCCCAACAGCAGCGCAAGGGGGCAGCAACGGCACGCAGGCATCGTAAAAATGGTGTCCAACTGCGGCCAAGCATGCCCTCCGCAGTATATACCTGTTTGCCGCGACCTGCTCTACCAAGGCCGCCATCCTGAACCGAGGAGCTGATTATGGTCACACCACATCCCATTACCGTACAGACGAGCCCGTTTATCACGGCGGGTGACCACGCAAACAGCAAGTATTTTGAGGCGATCAAGATCCTGGTTGCCGAACGGGAAAAAGCTGTGGCCGCAGAGCGGCCACAGTGGCAGGAAGCCATAGACGAGGTATACGCACTGGTTGCCGATGAAATCCGCAACCATGCAGGCCAGCCCAGCCAGGCCATTTCCTTTGGCACCTCGGGCTGGCGCGGTACCTTAGGAAAAGACCTGTTTCTGCGCTCCGTGGCCGTGGTCACGGCAGCCATCCTCACCCTGTACAAGGATGCCGAGGCAGACCCGGCCCTGCACGAAAGTCTGGGGGTGAGCAGTTTTGCGGAAATGCAGGAGCGCGGCTGCGTACTTGGCTTTGACAACCGCTTTGGCGGCCCCATGCTGGCCCTGGCCGTGGCCAATGTGCTGGCCGCCAACCAGGTAAAAATATTCTATGCGGGCGAGGCTACCACCGGCGCGCTTTCTGCCTCGGTTCTGATCAACAGGGCCGCCTTTTCCATCAACCTGACCCCCAGCCACAACCCGCTCCAGTATGGAGGTTTCAAGTACAACGCGGCCGATGCCGGACCTGCGGCCGAAATTCTCACCAGCAGCATCACCCGCATTGCCAGGGATTACATGCAGCGGCAGGCAGTGCCTTTTCTGGCAAGCAGTGTGGACTTGCAACAGCCGCTGAGCACCCTGCCCGGTGTTGTGCAGGAAAATGCCCTCAGCTCCTGGCAGCAACTAATCCGCCGGGGCAAGGCCAGCCACGGCATTGATTACGATCGCTTGCTCCAGGATTTTGCTGCAAGCACGGATATAGTGGTCTGTGTGGATGCGGTGCATGGCGCTTCTCGAGATGTGATTGCCGATCTTTTGGGCAATCCCGGCAAAGAACGGCTCCTGCTGCTGCGTAACACGCCGGATCCTACCTTTGGCGGCATTGCGCCCGAGCCTTCTGCAGCCAACATGCACCTGACCCTCAAGGCCTTGGCCTCCGCGTCGCAGCCATTCAAACTCGGGGCCGTCATCGATCCGGATGGCGACCGCATCCGTTTCACCGACGGCGAGGTGGAGATTTCCATGAACCAGTTTGGAGCCATGGCCTATCACTATCTGCATGAGGTCAAGGGCAAGCGCGGGATGGTTGCCAAAACCGTGGCCTCCAGCAATTTGGCCAATGCGATTGCGACCAGCCTGGGGGAGCAGGTTTTCGAGCCCAAGGTCGGCTTCAAGGAATTCAAACCGGTGATCGACCAGGCCCTGGTCTGCTTCGAGGAGTCTGACGGCATTACCGTTATCGGCCACACCCCGGAAAAGGACGCCTTCATTGGCCTGGTACTGGCTCTCGACATGATGCTCACCCTGAAAAAACCGTTGGGCGCGTATCTTAAAGAAATTGAAGACAGGTATGGCCACTACTATCCAGAAAAGGACGGGGTCACCGTCTCCCAGCAAGGTGAGGCCCTGCTCGCCGCCCTGGATGGCCTTAGGCGCTACGATACCGGCGCGGTCATCCGTGTAGGCGGTGAAGACAAGGCCATCAAAGAGGTCATTGCTATTGATGGCCGTAAAATGATTCTGGAGGACAATTCCTGGATCATGATCCGCCCCTCGGGCACGGAGCCGAAGGTGCGCTTTTATGTGGAAGCGCGCGATCCCAAAGGTTGCGCCCAGTTGGTTGACGCCGCCAAATCGCTCCTTGCCGAAACAGGGCTCCTGCCATAATGTAGCCAGGAAACAGACACCGGACAAAATCCGGGCATATTGACTCTTTCAAGCTAAGGTGAACCCTTATGTGGGATTATACAGATGCGGTGAAGGAACACTTCATCAACCCAAGAAACGTGGGTGAAATTGAAAATGCCGACGGTGTCGGCAATGTCGGCTCCATTGCCTGCGGCGACGCCCTGCGTCTTTCCATCAAGGTGGATGAAAATGACGTGATTACCGATGCCAAGTTCAAAACCTTTGGCTGCGCCTCGGCCATTGCCTCTTCCTCCATGCTCACCGAACTGATCAAAGGCATGAAAGTGGAGGATGCCAAAAACCTGACCAATGACGACATTGCCAAGGCCTTGGGCGGCCTGCCTAAAGAGAAGATGCACTGTTCGGTCATGGGCCGGGAAGCCCTGGAAGCGGCCATTGCCGACTTTAAAGGAGCGATTTTGCCCATGGCCCAGGGACAGGTGGTCTGCGAGTGTTTTGGCGTCACTGATCTGGAGATTATTCGCGCCATCCGGGAAAACCACCTTACTACCGTTGAGGACATTACCAACTTCACCAAGGCTGGCGGCGGCTGCGGCCGCTGCGTGGATCAACTGCAGGCGCTTTTGGATGAGCAACTCCAGGCAGGTAACGGCAAATCGGCTACGGCCTCGAAAAAGGCAAAACGCATGACCGCGCTGGAAAAAATAAAGAAGATCGAAGAGGTGATCGAGCGGGAAATCCGCCCCACTTTGAAAATGGATCATGGCGATATCCAGCTTGTGGATGTGGATGGTGATTTTGTCACCGTTTCCTTGCGCGGCTCCTGTGCCGGTTGTCACTCTTCCCATGCCACGCTGAAGGGCTTTGTGGAGAAAAAGTTGCGGGAACAGGTGCTGGACACCCTGGTGGTTGAGGAGGACAAGCCATGAGCGGGCAAGAAGCAAACATAATCTACATGGATAACAACGCCACCACTGCCATCGCGCCCGAGGTGCTGGAGGCCATGCTGCCCTATTTGCAGACCTATTATGGCAATCCTTCATCCATGTACGATTTTGCCAATTACCCGGCCCGTGCCATGCAAAAGGCTCGTGAGCAGGCGGCAGGGCTCATTGGCGCAAGCCCCGAAGAAATCGTCTTTACCAGCTGTGGTACGGAAAGTGATTCCACCGCCATATTTTCCGCCCTGCGTCGTTTCCCGGAAAAGAACCATATAGTCACTACCCGGGTAGAGCATCCGGCGGTAAAAAACCTGTGCGACAATGTCGAAAACCTGACTGGCCGCAAGTACCATATCACCCGGCTGCAGGTTGCGGCGGACGGCACCCTGGATCTGCAGCAGTACCGGGACAGCCTCACCGATGACACCGCCATTGTCAGCGTGATGTGGGCCAACAACGAAACCGGGGTGATGTTCCCGGTGGAAGAAATGGCGAAGATCGCCAAGGAGCGCGGCATTCTCTTTCACACCGACGCGGTGCAGGCAGTGGGAAAGATTCCCATCAATCTGAAAGAAACCGCTATTGATTTCCTTGCCCTGTCCGGCCACAAGCTGCATGCCCCCAAGGGGATCGGTATCTTGTATGTGCGCAAGGGTGCGCCCTACATGCCCTTTCTCAGCGGTGGGCACCAGGAGCATGGCCGCCGGGGCGGCACGGAAAATGTGGCCTCCATTGTCGCCCTTGGCCGAGCCTGCGAGCTGGCGGCCGCCAATTTGGAAGAAGAAAACACCAGGGTGCGCGCCCTGCGGGACAAGCTGGAAAATGGCCTGCTGACCAGTATCCCCAAGGCGCTCCTCAATGGTCACAAAACCGCGCGCCTGCCCAACACAGCTAACATCAGCTTTGAATATGTGGAGGGCGAGGCTATTCTTCTACACATGAACCGGCACCACATCTGCGCCTCCTCTGGTTCGGCCTGTACGTCTGGCTCGCTTGAACCTTCGCATGTGCTGCGCGCCATGGGTGTGCCCTTTACTGCAGCGCACGGCTCCATCCGCTTCAGCCTCTCGCCCTACAATACCGAGACGGAGGTGGATCAGGTGCTGGAGGTTATGCCGAAGATTATTGCCAACCTGCGCGAACTTTCCCCATTCTGGGAAGAAAACAAATAACCTGGCAAATCCCAAGGCCGTCTGCACAGACGGCCTTTTTCATGCTGCAACCGGAAAGCATAGCCCATGCGCATCCTTGACCCTTCCTTTTCTATATTGGACGAACTGGAACAGCAAAGTCTGGCAGTACGCATCGAATACTGTGGCCGTATCTGCTACAAGAGTGAGGAGCGTATAGATCAGGCTTCAGCCGAGCCCTTTGTTGCCAGAATGCTGCAACATCAGCACAACTCAGTGTTGGAAATGGCGGTGGTGACCCTCTTGGCGGATTGCCCGGATACGGAGACTATCAACGCCTTATACGCCTGTTTGCCCCGGTTCCTCCATATTGATCAGCTCAACTCTAAACAGCTGCTTATCACTGGCTCTGTGCGCGCCTTCCGCGAACTCTGGCAGCAGTGTCGGCATGAAGTACTGCCGCAGGCCCTGTTCCGCTTCCTGCTGACGCGGCATCCGCTCTTCTTTGCAGATATGGCCGGCAGTGCCGCTCTTCCGGTCCTTGATGTCTCAGGCGTAGCGGTGCGCAAGCTGGCGCTTGCCGAGGTGGATATTTTTCCTGCGGCCCTGCTCGCGCGGCACCGTTTCCTTGCCGTGCGTTTTATTGTTAACCGAGCGGTCACCCATGAACTGGTGCGGCACCGACCCTGCTCCTTTCTCCAGGAAAGTCAGCGCTACTGCCGCTACAGCAGTGACCGCTTTGGCAATGAGGTCACCTTCATCCGCCCCCTGTTTTACCCGGAGGACAGTAAGGAATTCGAGTTGTGGCGGCAGACCATGGAGGCCTGCGAGCAAAGCTATCTGCGTCTTCTGGAAACATCCTCTCCCCAGGCTGCCCGTTCGGTTCTCCCTAACTCCTGCAAAACCGAGATCATTGTCTACGCCAATCTTAGCCAGTGGCAACACATCATAGCCCTGCGCACCTCAGCCGCAGCCGATCCCTCCATGCGCGAAGTCATGCTGCCGCTGCAAGAAGAACTTGCCCGCCGCTATCCTGCGCTGTTTCCCCAGTCAAGGATTGATGCCTCTGGCACAGACAGACCTTGAACAGGTCTGGCGCCACTCCTGCATGCTTTTTTCAGGATTGCACAAAGCCCGCTTATGTAATTATCATCTTTTTTGACCCGCCCCTTCTTTTTGTGTACAATAACAGAGCGGCCTCTGAGCATGTAAACAACGTTTTCCCTTCATCTCTCCCTTGCGACATTATTCATGGCTAGACCCAGCAGCGCAGACATGCGGACATCAACCAAGAGAACGGTCAAAGACCAATCCGGCGCCGGTAAGCTGAAAATCGGTGAACTGCTGAGCAAGGCAGGCTACATCACCTCCTCCCAGTTTGACGAGGCCAAGGCCCTGCAACGCAGGACCGGCATGCGTATCAGCCGGATTTTACTGGAGAACGGCGCGATAGAGTCGGATACCATTCCCAATTTCCTCAGCCGCATGCACAATTTCGCTCCGGTCAGCCTGAGTGATGCAGAGCCTAGCCCGGAGGCGCTGGCCAAACTCCCCTATGAAGAGGCCAAACAGTATCTGGCCTTTCCCCTGCGCATCTCGGGCAACACCATTCAGATCACCATGGTGGAGCCGACCGACACCATGGATGTGGAAAATCTGCAGGATTCCCTGGGTATGGGTCTGCAGGTTTGCGTGTCAGGCTACAGGGATATCATCGACGCCTATAAGAAATACTACGAAATCAGTGATGAGGAGTACCAGCACTTCTTCGGCCTTGAGGCAGAGACTGCCGATGAAGGGCCCAGCATGCTCGAGGTGGATGACTTCGGCTCACTGGTGGCTGATGCGGCCGAGGAATTTGAAATTGGCCCTGATGCCGGGGAAGAAACTGGTTTTGAGCAGTTCTCGGCAACTGATGCCCCCATTATCAAGCTGGTCAACGGTATTCTGGTACAGGCAGTGCAATCAGGGGTGAGCGATATCCATATCGAGCCCTTTGAAAAAACCATGCAGGTACGCTACCGCAAGGACGGCTCGCTGTTTAAATCCATGAACCTGCCCCTCAACATCAGAAATGCCCTGGCCGCGCGCCTGAAGATATTGGCCGGGCTTAACATCACCGAGCGGCGCGTGCCCCAGGACGGCCGCATCCAGATTCGGGTCGGGCGGAACAAGGCCGTGGATTTCCGCGTGTCCACCCTGCCGCTCCTGCACGGCGAGGGCATAGTTCTGCGTATCCTTGACAAGGGTTCCTTGAATGTGGATCTCACCCAGCTTGGCTTTACTCCAGACACCTTTGCCTCGCTCAAACGCTGCCTGCAGCGGCCCCAGGGGCTTTTGCTGGTCACCGGGCCCACCGGTTCCGGCAAGACGGTTACCCTGTATTCTGCCCTCAACTCGCTCAATAACGAGGATATCAAAATCCTTACCGCCGAAGACCCGGTGGAATTCAACTTCAGGGGCATCAACCAGGTCAATGTCAACGCCGAGGTGGGCATGACCTTTGCCGCAGCTCTGAAGGCCTTCCTTCGTCAGGATCCGGACATCATCATGGTGGGTGAGATCCGCGACATCGAAACTGCGGAGATTGCCATGAAGGCCGCCATGACCGGCCACCTGGTTTTTTCCACCCTGCACACCAACGACTCGCCAGCCACGGTCAGCCGTATGGTGGACATCGGCATTCCTCCTTATATCCTGGCCTCCTCCCTCACCATGGTGCTATCCCAGCGTCTGGGACGGCGGCTCTGCAAAAAATGCAAGACTCCAGCCCAGTATGATGACAAGAGCCTCTTGGAAGCGGGCTTCAATGAAAGCGAGCTTGGCTCATTGAAGCTCTTCAAGGCCAAAGGCTGCCCGGAATGCAATGGTTTGGGCTATAAGGGCCGGGTGGGGTTTTTTGAACTGATGGAGGTGACCCAGGAGGTGGCGGCCGCTATCCAGGCTGAGGTTTCGGAAGAGCAGTTGCGCAAGGTGGCCATGCAGTCAGGCATGTATACCCTGCGTGAGGCCGCGCTGCAGAAAGCAAGGGAAGGCGTTACCAGCCTGGAAGAAGTGCTGAAACGAACCGTGGCCCACGAGGAAACTCTGCCGCCTTATCTGGTCAATCCGGATGTGGAAGAATACCTCGATGGCGATGTCATCATCCAGGAGGGCAACAAAGACACAGATTTCTTCCGTCTGGTGAGGGGGAAAGTAGCCATCCTGCGCTCCGGCAAAAAAATCGCCGAGGGTAACGAGTCCTGGTTGAAATCCCGAAATGCCCGTTGCTT
>CAZEIT010000013.1:0-16637 GCA_964512515.1 uncultured Desulfobulbus sp. | reverse complement strand
AGGCAATCATCAGGAGCAAAACCACGATACGTGTATGCTCGACCATGAATGCGGTGCTGAGCCAGGGAATCTGGAAGCCGCCGAAGAAGAGGGTGACGATAACCGCGCTTGAAGTGAACATGGCCACATATTCGCCCATGAAGAACATGGCGAACTTCATACCGCTGTATTCGACATGGAAGCCCGCAACAATCTCGCTCTCGCCCTCGACCAGGTCAAAGGGCACACGGTTTGCCTCGGCAAAGGCGGCCACGATGAAAATGATCGCACCAAGCGGCTGCAGCACTATGCCCCACATGGGGATAAAGCCGAAGAGCAGCTGCCCCTGATACTGGACTATGCCGGTCAGATTGACCGTTCCTTAGACGATGAGCAGGCTGATGACCGCAAGGCCCATCGGGATTTCATAACTGATGACCTGGGCAGCTGCGCGCAGACCGCCCAGCATGCCGTATTTGTTGTGCGAAGACCAACCAGCCAGGATGATGCCGTATACAGCAAAGCTGACAATGGCGAGAAACCAGAGAATACCCAGATCAGTGGGAATACCCTGCATAAGGTAGGTTTTACCGTTCAGCACCAGGGCATCGGCAAAGGGCACTGCTGCAAAAGAGATAATGGCGATGCTGAAAACCAGAACCGGCGCCAATATATAGTAAAACTTGTACTTGATATGGCCTGGAATAACGTCTTCCTTAAAGGCCAGTTTCAAGCCATCTGCCAGGTTCTGCACAATACCGGCAAGGCGGAAACCAAAGATATTGGCCCGATTAGGGCCGGAACGGTCCTGAATAAAGCCGCAGCCGCGACGCTCCATCCACACCAGCACTGCCAGAAAGCAGACAGGAATGAAGGCCGCAAACAGAACGCGGACTATGGTAACGGCACTATCAAGCAGTGACATTGTCTACCTCGCTTACGGTTAATGCCAGCCCCTGGGCCGGTATATTCTGTAAATCCACATTCTTAAAGGCATCCATGCTGCTCACCAAACTGGAACGAACCGCCTCTGCATCCTTCAACGTACCGCCAAGCCAGACAATGATCTCAAGCATAGTAGGCAGGGGGTTGTTCTTAACCACTGCAATCTCATAACGCTGCAGTACACCATCCACATTGATGATGCTGCCGCTGTCTTCGCTGTAGGATGCTACCGGAATCAGGTAGGCTGCGGCACCGGCGCAGTTGTTGGCATAGCTGCCCACAAAGGCCAGTTCGGCTTTGCCAAAATCCGAGCAGTTTGCTCCGCTGATGTTTAAGTCATTACCAAAGCTGACCACGAAATCTGCATCTTTGAGCGCAGCCTCAAATGCCTCCTTACCTGCATCAATACCCAAAAGAGCAAAAGCGGCGCGGTTGGCTGACTTGTCGTCCTGGATGAGGAAGTCATCACCATCGCCTTTTTTAATGTATCCGTCACTGTAGCCACTTACCGTTGCATTCACGCGTCCGGCCAGTTGTTGCACCGCATGCATCTGTTCGAGTGAGCAGTTGGGCGATACTACGAAAAGGACATTGGTAGCCTGCTGCAAGCGACGCCTGAGCGCATTCACCGCGCCTTCCATATCTTCTTGCTGCGCGGCAACCATGGGGGTGCGCAGGCGTTTTTCGTTTTCCAGCTTATAGGTCATGCGGCCATCATCACAGATGAAATATCCGTTAATCTGTTCATTGTGACGCGGACGGTAGCGGTAGATAATGTCGTCCTTGTACTTTTCCCGGTTATGATCAATGAAGATGTTGCAACCCTTGCTGCAGCCGTGGCAGATGCCCTCGCTTTTGGTGAGAAACCAGGCGCGCTGCCTGAAGCGAAAATCCTTGCTGGTCATGGCCCCGACCGGGCAGAGGTCAACTACGTTCAAGGCATAGCGGTTAGCCAGAGGTCTGCCTGGGAATATACTGACCCGAGCCTCATCCGTGCGGTTGACTATGCCGAGTTCCCCAGTCTTGGTGATCAGCCGCGTAAAACGCACACAACGGGCGCAGAGCACGCAGCGTTCCTGGTCATGAACCACGCCGCCGCCAAATTCCACCTTTTTGTCTTTCTGTACCTGGGGCACCCGCATTCGGCTTGGGGCGGCGTCATACTGCATGTAGTAATCCTGCAGGATACACTCGCCTGCCTGATCACAGATGGGGCAATCAATGGGATGGTTGATCAGCTCAAACTCCATTATATCGCGTTGGATCTTCTTGATCTTTTCAGAATCCAGCCGCACCTTCATGCCCTCGACCGCCTTGGTCTTGCAGGCAGGCACCAAGGGGGGACGCCCATCCTCGATTTCAACCAGGCACATCCGGCAGTTGCCATCCGCACCCAAGGCGGGATGATAACAGATATGCGGAATTTTAATGCCCACGGCAGCAACGGCGTCCACGAGGTTCTTACCGGCAGGAACCTCAACTTCAACTCCGTTGACAAACAGCTTGATTGTATCAGCCATGCTCGTTTCTTATCCTCTTACATCACGGGTTGAGCCGAAGCATTTTTAGCGGCATAGACTTCAAATTCAGACCGGAATTTGTTCAGATAACTCCTGAGCGACATGGTGCAGGCTGCTGAAAGCACACAAACGGTTTTCATTTCGATGTTATCGCAAAGCTCCAGCAAGAGGTCTATGTCCTCAGCTCTGCCCTTGCCTGCAATTAAATCCTTCAAAATCTTTTGCATCCAGCCAAGACCTTCCCGGCAGGGTGTGCATTGGCCGCAGGATTCATGGTGGTAGAAGTGGACCAGATTCTCCGCCAGTTTGACCATGTCTACCGTGTCGTCCAGTACCACGATGCCGCCGGAACCAAACATGGTTTTATGGGCTGCCAGGGATTCATAGTCCAGTGTCGCGTCCTGTGCCTCTTCAGGCGTCAACACCGGGGTGGAACTACCGCCCGGAATGATGCCCTTGAGCGTTCTGCCGTCACGCACACCGCCAGCCACTTTGTCGATCACCTCTAAAAGCGGCAAACCAAGGGGCAGTTCGTACATGCCGGGCTTCTTCACCAGCCCGGAAATGCCAAAAAGATGCGTGCCTGGGCTTTTTTCAGTGCCATAGGCCTTGTAAGCGTCTGCACCGTTTTCCAGGATAAAGGGCAGGGAGGCGATGGACTGCACGTTGTTGATGATGGTGGGACAGCCATAAAGACCTTCCACCGCCGGGAAGGGCGGTTTACTGCGCGGCTGGCCCTTCTTTCCTTCGATGGATTCCAGAAGCGCTGTTTCCTCGCCGCAGATGTAGGCGCCTGCGCCCCGATGTACCGTCACATCCACCCGGTAATCGTTGCCGGCAACTTTTTCGCCCAGATAGCCTGCTGCATAGGCCTCGTCGATGGCAGCCTGCAGTACCTTGACCTGGCTCGTATATTCACCACGGATATAGATATAGGCATCATGGCTGTTGATGGCGTAACAGCAGATGATGATGCCCTCGATCAGCATGTGCGGATCGCGCACCAGAATGTAACGATCCTTGAAGGTGGCAGGTTCGGATTCATCGGAGTTCACCGCCAGGTATACCGGCTTGTCAAGCCCCTTGGGCAGAAAAGTCCACTTGAGCCCTGTTGGAAAGCCTGCGCCACCGCGGCCACGCAGGCCGCTCGCCTTCACCACCTCAGTCACCTCGGCGGGCTCCATGGCAAACACCTTTTCCAGCGTTCCGTACGCGCCGTGCTCCTTGGCTATCTCTAGCTTGTTGGCATCGGCAATATCGAACTTGGCGCTGAGTACTTTGACTTCCATTCCAATCGCCCTCCTTATTTCAGCGTGGCCAGCACTTCCTTGAGCTTATCAACGGTCATGTTTTCATAAAATTCACCGTTGATCTGGACAACCGGCGCGGAGCCGCAATGTCCTAGGCACTCCACCTCTTCCAGGCTGTACTGTCCATCTTCGCTGACCTGTCCTGGTTTCAGGTCCAATTCATTGTGCAGATAATCCACGATCTGCTGCTTGCCCAGCAGATAGCAGGAGAGCGTCCGGCAGATACAGATGTGGAGCTTCCCCACCGGCCGGAGGTTGTACATGGTGTAAAAGGTGGCTACTTCGTAGACCTGGCTGGCGAAGGTGCCAATGCGATCAGCTACATAGGCGATGGCCTCGGCACTGATCCAGCCCTGCTGGTCCTGAATGAGCCAGAGGGAGGGTAGAATCAGCGAATCCCGGCTTGGGTAACGTTTGGCCAGCCGCTCAAACTCTGCATCCCGCTCAGCATCAAAGGCAAAAGGTTTGCCGCTTTCAATAAGCTCTGCTCGGTTACTCATCTGTCCAACTCTCCGCCTATGATATTCAAACTGCCGAGATTGGCGATGACGTCGGCAATCATGCTTCCCTCGATCATCTTGTGAAAGCCGCCCATCATGTAGAAGCAGGGTGGACGCACCTTGCACTTGTAAGGAGTGCCGCTTCCATCGGAAACAAAATAAAAGCCCAGTTCGCCATTGGCAGCCTCGTAGGAATCGTACCATTCGCCGGGCGGGGTGCGCACACCTTCAAAAATCAGCTTGAAGTGGCCGGCAAGCGCCTCAATATTGCTGTACACTTCTTCCTTGGGCGGCAGGGCCACCCGGACATCACGCACAAAGACCGGGCCTGCCGGCACCATTTTCACTGCCTGACGGATAATGCGAATACTCTGGTGAATCTCTTCAAAGCGCACCATGATGCGATCATAGACATCACCTTGCGATCCAATTGGCACCGAGAAGTCAAAGGCGTCGTAGTTGTAATACGGTTTGTCCTTGCGCAAATCAAAGGGCACACCACTTGCCCGCAAACACGGGCCGGTAAAACCGTAGGACAAAGCCTTTTCCGCAGGAAAGACGCAAATTCCCTGGGTACGATCATGGACAATTCGGTTTTTTTGCACCAGTTTGAACGAATCAGCCACGCCCATTTCAATATCGCGCAACTGCTGCTCCATGTCGCTCTGCCAGCCCTCGTAAAAATCCCGATACATGCCGCCGATCCGGGTAAAGGAGGTGGTCAGACGGCCGCCGGTGAGTCGGCTGATAAAGTCGTAGGAGGCTTCTTTCTGGTTGTACAGGTACCAGTAGTTGGTAAGACCGCCAATGTCGAGCAGGTTGGCGGCCAGACATACCAGATGATCCTGGATGCGGAAGAATTCGCCCAGAATCACCCGCATGAACTTGGCGCGCTCCGTAATTTCCACTCCCAGCCAGGACTCCACCGCCTTGACATAGGCGATATTGTTCATCAGGGCAGAGCAGTAGTTGAGCCGGTCAGTCAGCGGCACCACCTGATTGTAGGTGCGATTTTCAGCGGTTTTTTCAAAGCCGCGGTGCAAGTATCCGATTTCGTTGACATTGGCCAGAATGGTCTCGCCGTCCAGCGCATTCAGGATACGGATGGCGCCATGGGTTGCCGGGTGGGCAGGCCCCATGTTGAGGTACATGATCTCGGTATGCAACTCGGCCATGGACGTATCGTCTATGCCTTTATGTTTGAGCCGGGCCTTGATCTCTTTTTCCAGCGGATCGGTCTCGAAACAAATTTGCCCCTGGAGGATGTCATAATCCTTGCGCAGGGGATGGCCCACGAATTGCCAGTGATTGAGGATACGGCGCAAATCATGGTGGCCATTGAAGCGGACGCCATACTGGTCATATGCCTCCCGTTCGCCCCAAATAGCCGAACCCCACAACTTGGTGGCGCTGGGAATGCCTGTGTCTGGATCTGCTACCGGTACCCGTACCTGCACCTGCAAGCCGCTTTCAGGGTTGCGCAGGATATAGACCACCACAAAGCGGGTTGGTTGGGGTTCTGGATAGGTGAGGAAGTCAATCGCAGTCACATCGAGCAACAGACTGCAGCCGAATTGCGGATCATTCTTCAGCTTGCCGAGGGTGGCCTCAAGGGCGTCCGGCTGCACAGTAAGAACCACGGAATCAAGGTTCTCACGGCTATCCGCATTTGGGAAAGCGGCCTGGATATTTTGGAGCGCCGTTGTAGTCATCTGTCAAAAATCCCTTTGAAATCTTTCTGACGATCGTTAAGCACGCTTTCTCCCCGCACCTGGTCCTGGATCTTCATGAGCGCATCCAGAATGGCTTCAGGCCGGGGTGGGCATCCACCTACGTACACGTCCACCGGAATAATGCTGTCTATGCCCTGTACGGTGCAGTAGTTGTCATACATGCCGCCGGTTGATGCACAGGCCCCTACGGCCACCACCCATTTGGGCTCGGACATCTGATCGTATATCCGTTTCAGGATCGGCGCCTGTTTGTAGCTGATGGTGCCGCACACCATGAGAAGATCGGCCTGTCGGGGCGAATAACGCAAAACCTCGGCACCGAAGCGAGCGATATCATGCTGGCTGGCCGCAGTACTCATGAACTCAATGGCACAGCAGGCCGTGCCAAAGACATAAGGCCACAAAGAGTATTCCCGCCCCCAGTTGAGGATGGCATCCAGCTTGGTGGTCAGGAACCCTTCACCCAGTCGTGCTTCTATTCCTAGCGCCAATTGAGCACCCCTTTCTTGATGATGTAAATAAGCCCGGTCAGCAGCAGCAGCATGAAGGTGACCATTTCCACAAAGCCAAGCCAGCCTAACTCACGCAGACCTACCGCCCACGGATACATGAACACCATTTCAATATCAAAAAGAAGAAACAAGATGGCCAGCAGGTAGAACTTGACGCTGAATTTTTGTTCAGCCAAGCCAATCATGCGCTTGATACCGCTTTCATAGGGTGCTTCCTTGGCCGGGTTAGTGGAGCGGGGCCCCAACACAACCGTGGCCAGCATGATAAGCGGCACCAAGAGGGCAAGCCCTACCAAGGCAATAACGGAAAGAACCAATTCAGTGACCATGAATCAGACCTCTAGCAACAGGAGGGAATAAATGAATGGATATTCATTAACCGGTGCTCATTCAGCCTGTCAAGCGAAAAGAATAAAAGCGCTGTCTGGGGAATCCCCTGTGCTGGCGCAGCGGTCAGCCGAATTTCCCGGTATGGAGCAAGCTTCATATCAGAAATCACGCACAAGAACATCAAAAAAAATAATATACCGCAATAAAGGCATTCGCTCGTGCTGATCGCTCAAAAACCTGTGTATCCGAAACATACGGTGGTAGTCTTAAGCAGTACGTTATGATCAAGGCCAAGATAAGGTACAAGGCGCTTCTCATGGCGGCAATCGTGGTCAACTGAGCCTGCGGGAACGCTTTTTCAGTTTCAGCAGTGGCGACAATGTATTATCGTCCCATGCTGTTGGGTCAGCCTCATTAGCTTCAACAACGCGTACAGCAGGCCAGATGCCAAAATCAATTTTTTCCTGCCAATTACCGAGACCGAGCCGCACTACCGTCGTAGCCCCAGAGGGGAAGGCTGGTCTGCAAAACTTTCATTACCCGTTTTGAGAATGCCTTCAGTGTATCCAGGTATAAAGGTGGGGAGCACAAGATGGGCTGAACGCCTACCGATTTCCAGGCAAACTCATCATTAACCAGGCGTCATGCGCAAAAAGAAAATACTCTTTCTTCTTTCCGATACAGGCGGAGGCCACAGGGCCTCGGCCATGGCGATCAGTGAAGCAGTTGAAACCCTCTATCCCGGTCAGTACGAGACCGTGATTGAGGATGTGTGGAAGCGCCACATGCCCTTTCCCATTAACCGTTTTCCCAATACCTACGGCTGGATAACCGGGCCCGGTATGCCGCTGTGGGCGTTGATGTGGAAGCTGACCTATTACCGGAAAATGCAGCGGTTGATTTTTGCCAGCGTTGCGCCACTGGTAAAGAATTCGGTGGACGCTTTTATGCATAAGCAGCGGCCTGATCTGGTGGTATCCGTGCATCCGCTTATGAATCATCTGGGGCTGCACTGGCTGAAATCCGCAGGTTTGGATGTTCCATTCATTACCGTGGTGACCGACATGGTTACCTTACACTCTTCCTGGATATGTCCTGAGGTGGACCGCTGTCTTGTTCCCACTGAAAAGGCGCGGGATCTGGCGCTGCAATTAGGTATGCCCAAGGAAAAGCTGGCAGTGCACGGTCAGCCGGTTGGCCTCAAGTTTAAAGAGGTTGGCAGCGATAAACGGAAAAACCGGCATCAGTTGGGTATAAATCCGGATAAACCAAGTATTCTCATTGTCGGTGGCGGCGAAGGTACAGGCCAGATTTACCGCATTGCCCGCAGCATTGCCAAAACCATTCCCTATGGCCAGATGCTGGTGGTAACCGGGCGCAACCAGCGCCTCAAGGCGCGCATGGAGGCGGCTTCCTGGGATATACCTACCCATATTTACGGCTTTGTCGACAACATGCCAGAACTGATGGGAGCTGCGGATCTGCTGGTGACCAAGGCAGGCCCTGGCACCATCAGTGAGGCCTTTATTGCAGGCTTACCCCTTATTCTTTCCGGATATATCCGTGGACAGGAGGCAGGAAACGTCGCCTATGTCAAGGAGCATAAGGCCGGAGCCTATGCAGGCACCACCCGTGGGCTCACCGCGCTGGCCCGCGACTGGCTGGATGTTAACAATCCCATCCTGCAGGAACTGGCGCGCAATGCCTCCTGCCTCGCCCGGCCCAATGCTTCCCTGGATATTGCCACAGATATCTGCAAGCATATTTGACGATAGTCCATGGCGTATCTCCTGGTTTTTCTGGCGGTTCTGGTGGAAGGGCCGATCGCTACCCTGGCTGCGGCAGCTCTGGCCGCTAAAGAGGGCAACAACCTTGCCATCGGCCTGGTGATTCCGGTGGCCATTATCGGTAATCTTGTTGCTGATTTTTTTTGGTATTTTCTGGGACGACTTGGTAAAGGCCGCCTGCCCCAACGCCTGATGCCCGGGTCAGCCCAAAGCAACCTGGAACGCATCCAGACGGTGCAAATCCATCTACGAGATCATGGCCTCTGGTACTTTGTCGCGGCCAAGCTCAGTTTGGGCCTGGCCATAATTCCGGTTCTGCTGGCCATGGGCCTGGCCCGGGTTCCTTTGCCCAGACTGCTGCCGGTTGCCTTGTGCTGTGAGGTTGTCTGGACAGGAGCGCTTGCCCTGATCGGCTATTTTGGTATGGGCCCTCTGATCATCCAGGTTATTGAAAGCGAATCCGCTTACCTGCACTGGGGCGCGGCACTGACCGCTACCCTGGCCATTGCCGCCTTTTTCTTCTGGAAATGGCGTGGGAGTACAAAATCATCATGAATATCCTTTTGGCTGGACAGGCCTATTTCCGGGAAGACAACGGCCAGGCGGTCTTTACCGTGCGCCTGGCGCGAGGGCTCAAGCGGCAGGGTCATAGCGTCACAGTCCTGACACCTTTAGAACATGGCAGTCTGCCGGAAGAACAAGTGGACGGCATCCGGGTGCTGCGCGTTCCCACCCTGCAACTCCCTCACAATGCGAATATCACCCTCAACGCCGGTGCAAAGGTGCGCAAGCAGCTAGCCCAGGCAACCTTTGATATTGTGCATCTGCAGGACCACTACTTCATCAGTCGCGCGGTCTGGCGCATCGCGCACGAGCGCCGGTGGCCCGTGGTCGGCACCAACCACTTCCTGCCCCAAAACCTGAGCGCCAACATGCCGGTGCCCGCACCAATGCGGCGCGCGCTTGAACCGCTGCTCTGGCGACATATGCTTAGCCTGTACCACAGGCTTGATGCGGTGAGCACACCCACACAAACCGCCGCCAATATCCTGATGGAACAAGGAATCAAGGCACCGGTCAGTGCCATTTCCTGTGGGGTGGATGTGGAGCGTTTCCAGCCCGATACGCATGCACGCCGCGAAATGCGAGAGCGGCTTTCAGTTGATGGTGTGGCCACACTCTTTCTCTACGTGGGCCGCCTGGATCATGAAAAAGGTTTGCAGGAGGTAGTCAGTGCCTTTGCCAAACTGGAGAACAAAGAGGCGGTGCTGGCTCTGGCGGGCAAAGGGAGCTGCGCCATTGAACTGAAGGCGCAGGCTGAGCGGCTGGGTCTGGCGGAGCAGATGCGCTTTCCTGGCTATGTTTCTGCTGAGGATCTGCCAAAACTCTACAATGCGGCGGATTGCTTCATCATGGCTGGCTATGCTGAGCTGCAGTCTATTGCGACCCTTGAGGCCATGGCCAGTGGCTTGCCTGTCCTTGCTGCCGATGCCTGCGCTCTGCCCGAACTGGTCAAGTCCAGGGAAAACGGTCTGCTCTTTGCTGCCCGTTCAGAGGAATCACTTGCTCGGCAGTGGCGCGAATTCCTCAACCTGCGGCCGCAGTGGCCTGCCTTCAGCACGGCCAGCCGCGCCAAGGCGGAAGAGCACGGCCTTATGCGTA
This sequence comes from uncultured Desulfobulbus sp., assembly GCA_964512515.1. GTDB lineage: Bacteria > Desulfobacterota > Desulfobulbia > Desulfobulbales > Desulfobulbaceae > Desulfobulbus. The sequence goes on along the minus strand of CAZEIT010000013.1, from coordinate 6,359 downwards.
GTGTCGCCAAATATGAAGACTGGTATAAAAAGGCGATCGACAAACGCAAATTCTAGAAATCTGCACGCCACCTTCAAGGTTCGACCTGCTCGGTTTTCATTTCCTTGATCCAGGGCTCCAGGCGCTGACCAAAGGCAAGACGCACCTGAAACCTCGATACTGTGCGTGTTGCCACTCCTTGCCCATTTTCTTTCTGACCATCAGCATTTGTAAATATGCTCGCATACTCCAGGGGAACAAATATCTGGTCATGGGCAAGACCCAGATAGGTTGAGAGCTTCGGCCTTTTTTCCTGATCTGTCTGATCTTGCCAAGAGGGTTGCCACCAGGCACGCACATGGCCCGGCACAATGGCGTACTGCTGCCGGTTGGGATAGCGTTGCCGCAGTTGTTCTGCGTCGATGCCCGCATCCACGACAAAAAGGCGGGAATCTTCTGTACGTATCTGCCGCAACTGTTCGGTAGCGCGCTGTAAGCCTTCCGGCTTAGCAGCATGGCGAAGCGATTCCACCTCTGCCGCAGCCTGGGCAAGGGCCTCTTGATAGGCTTTGCCATCTAATTCCAGCACCAAAAAAGCTAGTTTCTGCGGCAACCTGGGTAGGTTTTTAATGTCCAGCGCTTCATCTTCTGCCGCCCTGAAGCGGTAGCCAAGACTCTGCAATTTTGTTTTATCCAGCCAGGGATTAGTCTGCCAGACTTCATTTTCTTTGGCACTGCGCACGTACTGATACCGCAACCGGAGAAAGCGGCCACTGTTTTCTTCCCGCCAGGACTGCTGCACCAACAGCTCGCGCTCCGACAGCAACAATTCGGCCGTGGGCGTTCCTGTGCGGTTGCGGGCCACGTTCCATAACAGGATACCATTGGCAAGGGCAATCAGCAGCAGAGCTGCAGCAGTCAGGATCAGCACCCGGCGCATGCGTGGATTCATCGGCCTGCACCCCGGCCTGTGTCGTTTGGCTGCCCGGAAATACTGCTAGCAATACCCCTGCCACTGCGGGCGCGCAGGCGTGTTAAAATAAGCAGCACCAGGACAGCGGCTAGTCCAGCCAGTAAGAAGAACAGGTATTTGGGCATCCAGTCCCACCACCAGTCGTAGAACTTGGTGTAGAGAAAGAGGGTGAAAAAAATGACTCCGGTCTGCACTGTTTCAGGCCAATACCAGCGGATTCCTGCAGCAATGACGCCTGCACTGGTGATAAAACCTGCAATCTGATAGAGCCATTCCACCTGTTGAGCTGCCAGGGGAAGAAAGCTGCCTCTCCCCCAATGCGACAACACCAGCACCGGCACAAACCAGAATAACAGGGCCCATACCCGGTACAGGGCCGGAAATGCCGGATAAAGCCGGTGCGGGAAAAAGGAAAGGAGAAAAAGAAGTACTGCAGCAGGAAAAAATAGTTCAGGCTGTTCGCCAACGCCGAGCCAGTACATGCCGCTCCAGGCACCGGTCTGGGCGTTGAGGAAACCTGCCAGGCAGAGCACAGCTGCAGACAGCAAAAGTCTGGCCTCTGTGGCATAGGCAAGAAGAAAGGCAAGGGCCGCCCATGCCAGGAGCACGTTTTGGCTGGAGGTCGCATTGAAGAGCTGGCCCAGCAGAATCAGGTTGAGGACAAAACAGGTGAAGGCTACCAGGGCAAAGAGCTTGGCAAAGTACTTTTGCCGTTCCCTGGCGGCACAATGCATTGCTGCAAGCAGTGTACCAATGGATGCGGCTAGAAGTAGGCCCACCTGCCAGGTAATGGAGAAATAGCCCCAAAACCGGTGAAACAGAAAAAAGACAGCCGCGCCCAAAGCAAGCGCGGCCAAAAAAGAGGCTATCTTCATACCCAGGCTGAACTGCTTGTCCTGACCACGAGTATCTACATCAAAGAGGAGCCGCCACTGCTCAAGCCTGGCTTGATGATAGCTGTCCACGGCCTGCTGCTGCTCCGCATTCAACTGCATAATGCCCGCACCAGCCAGATGCGTGAGTTCCCGGCGGAAAGCGTCGATCCGCTCTACCGCCTCTTGGGCAGCCTCCCGGGAGGCAGGCCCGCTATCACCGGAGTTTTCAGCAGGCAGCTGCGCCTGTTTATTTTTGCTGAAACGGGAAAACATTGAACATGCGCCGCAGTTTAGAAGGGGACATCATCCCCCATGGGGGGCGGCTCGTTATAAGAACCTCCACCCATGCCGTGGCCAGAGCCACCGTATTCACCTTCGCCAGAGCTGCGGGGAGTGAGCATCTTCATTTCGCGGGCGACAATTTCCGTGGTGTAGCGATCAATGCCGTTTTGGTCTGTCCATTTGCGCGTTTGCAAACGCCCCTCAATATACACCCGGCTGCCTTTGTGCAGGTATTGGCCACAAATTTCAGCCAGCTTGCTCCAGGCAACGATGCGGTGCCACTCGGTCTGTTCCTGCATCTGACCATCCTGGCCTTTCCAGCGTTCAGTGGTGGCCACGTTGAAAGTAGCCACCTGGGATCCGCTCTGGGTGTAGCGGATCTCGGGATCTGCGCCTAAATTGCCGATAAGAATCACTTTATTGATCATGTTGCTCTGCTCCTTCAAAACTGGTCTGTAGGCATGAAAACGATAGGGCAATTTGCCCGAAGAAAATCTATACTGCACTTATCTGGTGAATGCAAAACATGGCGCATCCAGACAACCGCAGGTAAGCGCCATTGCCCAAGGCCATAATTCCATGTTCATATCAAAGTCCTGTCTGCGCTGGCTGCGGAAAATGCTTGTAGGACGTGCATGAGTGCACGCGTTCGTCGCATCTTCCCCGCCTTCTTAATAATATTATTTTTGGTCTGGAAATAGATTTACCCTAAAAGCGTCTGGGTTACTTGATCTTGGTTAGCTTCGAAATCTTGGCTGTTTTTTTGGAGGGCCGGGCTTGTTGGTCTTGCTCTGGCTCTGGAGTTGTTGGCAAGGCAATCGCTTTGATGAAGTGAGGGTTGCCAGCCATGGTAAATATCTCCCTGCCGGTAAATTGTGGTTCGCGCAAGGTCCAGACCACGGTTTGCAGCGGGATGCCAAGAAGGTGCAAGGTCACGTGCCACCACGCATCCTTGCGGGTTTCATCGCGCTCGATCGGCCCTACCATGGCATAAACAAGTAGTTGCGGTTCCTCGGCTGCCACTATCACCAGATCACCTTCATTGGTGTCTTCCTTGAAGGTGAGAATTCGTTTCAATTCAGCCACAAGTTTTTCCATACAAACTCCTTGGCAGGGTTGGTGGATGTAAAAAATTGAAAAGTACCGGTATAAATGGCGTTGCAGAATAAACGGAATACCGCTCAACGCAGCTTATGTTTGAAGGCAAAGTGCATGAGTTCGGCGGTGCTCTTCAGCCCCAGGGTTTCCATCATGCCGTATTTGTGGAACTCAACGGTGCGGGCTGAGATATCGAGAATGGCTGCGGCTTCCTTGGTGGAATGACCTTCGGCCAAGAGTTGCAGCACCTCCCGCTGACGCCTGGTCAGGGCGGCGAGGCCGCGGGCCGGGGCTGTGCTCTGGTTTTGGCGATGCTGCTCGATCTGCGCGGCGAGAAGTGGCGTTACGTACGTCTTCCCTTTCAGGGCGTAGTCAATGGCGGTCAGCAGCTCGGTGGCCGCAGAATGCTTGAGCACATAGCCAGAAGCGCCGGCATCCAGGGCGCTTAAAGCATAGTCTACATCTACGTGCATGGTCAAAAAGACCACTTTGACCATGTCATTCTTCTTTTTCAGGATGCGTACCGCTTCGATACCGTTAAGTAAGGGCATGGACACATCCACCACCACCACCTCCGGCCAGTACCGCTCTGCTGCTTCCAGCAGAGCCCGGCCATCTTCAACAATGGCTACCAGTTCAAAATCCGGCTCCAGAAGGCTGCGTAAGCCCTCCGCCACCAAACGGTGATCATCTGCAAGAAGAATCCTGGTTTTTGCCATCAGTTGTGCTGTTTTTTGGTATCGTGAGGTCAATCACCGTTCCCTGGCCGGGTTCGGAGTACAGGGTGAAGCTTCCTTCCACCAGTCGGGCCCGCTCCCGCATGATCGCCAGGCCAATCCCCGGTGATTTGGCTGCGGCTGCGGCATCAAAACCAGTACCGTCGTCCTCGATGGTCAGTACCAGTTTATCTGGCCTGTTTTCAACAAAAACATCAACATGTTTGGCTTGGGCATGCTTGCCGATGTTGCGCAGGGCCTCCTGCGTTACCCGGTAAATACACAGGGCCTGTTTTTGACAGGCAGCGATTGAGTCCAGTCCATGGCCATACAGCTCCACTTGCACCCCAGTACGTTCAGAAAAATTGACACATAGAGATTGCAAGGCGCGCTCCAAACCCAAGTCCTTTAAAATAGAGGGATGCAACTCCCGGGAAATGGTATGGATATCCTCCGACAAGCTGACCAGTTGCTGCTTGATGCCCTGGATGGGCCCCAGCATGGCGGCATGTCCTTCTTCTGCCTGTAGTTCCAAAGTACCGGTCTTGATGGTGACCGCTGCAAGCCGCTGCATCAGATCGTCGTGGAAGGCGCGGGAGAGCCGCTGCATCTCTTCTTCCCGACCCGCGATCAGCCGGCCAGCCAGATTTTCCAGCTCAAGCTGCTGCTCCCGCAGCCGCTGTTCTCCTCGCTTACGCCAGAGCAGATTGAAAATTAGACCAAGAATCAGCGCTGACTGCAAGATCATCAATACCGCTAGCGAAATAAACACATATTTATATTGATCCCACAGGGTTGCCTGCCGGAATTCTACGGGCACACCTGGCGCCAGCAGGCTTTCTCTGATCTGGAAGCGGTGGAGCTGCCGCCAGTCATAGACCGCTATTTCGGCTTCGCGGCTGGAGGTAAAGCCAAGCTGAGCCGGCGTCCTTCCCTGCAGCACCGCCAGGGCTAACTGTGCCGCCATGCGGCCATGCTGCTGCATGGCAACCATGGGCCCACCCACAATACCCCGGCCAAAATAGGATTCATAGGCACCGAAAATCGGCGCAGAAGTACTGCTTACCAGGCCCTCCAACACCCTTCTGGGAATATAGCTGCGGCCGGTTTGGTCTACAAAGAGGGTGGAAAAAAAGATGGGGGTATTGCGCGAGAGACGGCTACTTTTATGCTCCAGTTCTTCCAGGTTCAGGCCGCTCAAATCCATAATCTGCCTGCTTCCTTTTGCCAATTCCAGCGCTTGGCGAAGCATGGTGGCATGCACCAGGTCTGCTTCGAATGCGCCGGAGGCAAAGGCTACCTGCTTGGCATGGGGAAAAAGCGCCAAGGAAGCGCGCACATATTCGTTGATGAAATTCTGTGTGATGAGCACGCCACAGGCGCGCCCCCCCAGTCGGGAGTTGGCAATTCGCTCCTGAATGACTTCGGGCACCAGGCACATGACTGCGGGGATGCCTGCTAAAAGCACCTCATGCTCCAAGAGAAAGAAGATGGCAGGCGTATCCACCAGTATAACCAGATCTATCCCCCCGCCTTTGTAGCGTTCATTGAGCAGGGCAGCCAGGGCCTGACGCTGCTCTGTATCACGGAAACGGGAAAGATCCAGGTATTCGGAAAAGAGCTGCACGCTGAAGCTGGTATTATGGTTGAACACATCGCGAATACCATTTTCAACCAGTTCAGTGGCAGGGAAATCGTGGGGCACGGAATAAAGGATGACCACTCGTTTTTCCTGGACAGCGGCCAGAGCTGGCAAAGGTAAGAAACACAGGAATATGGCCAGGAAAAGAAGAGCAAAAAAGTGCCCAGCACACCAGGTCTTGCAAGCCGTCAGCCTTGAAACTGACTCCTTATCCCAATTTCGTATTAATGCTCTCTCTCTGTCGGCTCCAGCAAATGCTCCCAGAAGTGGCCAGGGTGTGTCTGTCTCGCATTCACTTCGTCTTTTTAAGATCATCTTTGATCTGAAATTGAAATTATACGGGAAATGGATCCGTAAATTCTTGAGTAATGTCATAGTCTGTTCCTCAAACGCGGGCAGTGGCATGAGCATGAATATACTAACGTAGACCAATGCCAACGAAAAGAGGGAAGCCCGGCATAGCGGGCTTCCCTCTCCATACATTCCAGCGAAACGATGCTGGTTCTTATTCCATATCAAAGCCCTATCTGTGTCGGCTTTGGCAAGTGCTTCTCGAAGTACCTCTATGTACGCCTGCGTCGCGCTTGCCTCGCCTCCTTAATATCGTCTTTGATCTGGATATGGAATTATTCGATCTCCTCCAGGCTTTTGCCGCCGGTGCGCATACCCCAGATCATCAGCGGGATAACCGGCAGGAAGAACAGCACGGCCACCGAGGTAAAGATACCGGCAAAGCCATAGCTTGCGTGAATCATCGGGATGAAAAACTGCGAACCAGACACAGATAACCTGGC
>CAZEIT010000012.1:3412-16677 GCA_964512515.1 uncultured Desulfobulbus sp. | reverse complement strand
CCAGTGACCGCACTCAACCGCCTTCTTTTGCTGCTCCAGACCAAGGGCCATGTTGATGCCGTGGTTGATGCAATGTGAGTAAGCGATGATCAGAGAAGGTCCGTTATAAGCCTCGGCCTCCTGAATAGCGCGAATTGCCTGCTGCGGATTCGCACCGATGGAGATGCGGGCCACATAGACGTTGCCAAAGGTGGAAAAGATCATGCCCATATTCTTCTTGGGCGCGAGCTTACCGCCGGCAGCAAACTGCGCTACGGCTGCACGCGGGGTGGATTTGGACATCTGGCCACCGGTATTGGAGTAAACCTCGGTGTCCAGAAGAAGGATGTTCACGTTCTTACCGGAAGCAAGGACATGATCCACGCCGCCGTACCCAATGTCATAACCCCAGCCGTCACCACCAATAATCCACACGGACTTCTTCACCAGGTAATCAGCCACATGGTAAAGCCGCTTGGCAACCGCGCTCTTCTTCTTGTTCAGGGCAGCCTTCAGTTCGTCAACACGGGCACGCTGGGCCTCGATTTCTTCCTGGGTGTCCTGTTTGGCATCAAGGAGGGAGTCTGCCAGTTTCTTGTCAACGATCTTGTCGCTAACAGCCTTCTCCAGCAGTTCGATGGCCTGCATGCCAAGTTTATCCACTGCCTGACGCATACCAAGACCATGCTCGGCATTGTCTTCGAACAGCGAGTTGGACCAGGCCGGACCACGGCCGTCTGCGCGCTGTGCATACGGGGTAGTGGGCAGGTTACCCGAGTAGATGGAGGAACAACCGGTCGCGTTGGAGGTCAGCATGCGGTCGCCAAAGAGCTGGGTAACCAGCTTGATGTACGGGGTTTCGCCACAACCGGCACAGGCGCCGGAGAACTCGAACAACGGCCGTTTGAACTGGCTGCCCTTGATGGTGCCCACGTTGATGAGCTTCTCATCCACTTCAGGCAGGGCCAGGAAGGTCTTCCAGTGTGGAGCCTCACGCTCACGCAGTTCCTGCGTGTTCGTTTCCATAAAAAGGGCGCGCTCTTCCGTCTTTTTACCATCAGCGCCTTTCTTGCGGCCAGGGCATACGCTCACGCACAGGGTACAACCGCAGCAGTCCGGGGTTGAAACCTGGATGGTGAACTTCATGTCTTTAAATTCTTTACCAATGGCGTCCACCGTCTTGAAAGTCGAATCCGCGCCAGCCTCTTTCAGGGCCTCAGGGGTGGCAACCTTCATGCGGATGCAGCCATGCGGGCAAACCAGAGAACAACGGCCGCACTGGATACAGGCTTCCGGCTCCCACTGAGAAACCTGAACCGCGATATTGCGTTTCTCCCACTGGGTGGTGGCGGTTGGCCAGCGTCCATCGTCCGGCATTTCGGAAACCTTGATCTGCTCGCCGCGGCCTTCCATCATCTTGGCCGTTACCTGCTTCACAAAATCTGGGGCCTCATCCGAAACGATCGGCGGCATTTCATGGCCGGTGACCTTTTTCGGAATCTTGACTTCATAGATATTCTCAATGGCTCCGTCTACCGCGCCATAGTTCATCTGCACGATCTTGTCGCCCTTGATGCCATAGGTCTTTTTGATGGCGCGCTTGATGGCGGCAATGGCCTCATCCTTGGAGAGTATGCCGGAAATCTTGAAGAAGGCGGTCTGCATGATCATGTTGATGCGTGCGCCCAAGCCAAGGGCTAGGCCCAGCTTGACAGCATCGATGATGAAAAATTTCGCCTTCTTCTCGATAAGCTGCCTCTGCACCAGGGCCGGGAGGTGATCCCAAATTTCATCCTTGGTGTAAGTAGTGGTCAACAGGAAGGTGCCGCCTGCATCCAGGTTGGCCAGCATGTCGTAGCTGTCCAAGAAGGCGAAGTTATGGCAGGCGATAAAGTTTGCCTTGTTGATCAGATATGGGGCAACGATCTGGTTCTTGCCAAAAAGCAGGTGGGATACGGTCATGGAGCCGGATTTCTTCTAGTCGTAGACAAAGTATCCCTGGGTGGAGTTTTCGGTCTCGCCGCCAATGATCTTGATGGTGTTCTTATTGGCACCAACCGTACCGTCAGAACCGAGGCCGTAGAACATGGCTCGGTATACGTCGTCGCCTTCGATGTTGAAGGAAGCGTCGTAATTCAGGCTGGTGAAGGTAACATCATCATTGGGGCCGACACAAAATTTCTTCTTGGGTGCAAAGGAGGCCATGTTGTCAAAAATAGCTTTGACCATGGCCGGGCTGAATTCTGCGGAACCAAGACCATAACGGCCGTTGAACATAACCGGCGCGATCATGGTGGGGTTGGCTTCCTCGGCCTCGGCAATAGCAGCGCGCACATCCAGATAAAGCGGCTCGCCAATCGCGCCCGGCTCCTTGGTGCGGTCCATAACTGTGATGCGCTCTACCGTTGAGGGCAGGGCGTTGACCATGGCTACACCATCAAAGGGACGGAACAGGCGTACGATTACCAGACCTACCTTCTTGCCTTCAGCAATCAGGTGCTCCACAGTGGAAGCCACGGTAAGGGCGCCGGAGGCCATAATGACGATGACATCGGTGGCATCGGGTGCGCCGATGTAATCAAAGAGGTGATACTGCCGTCCGGTCAGTTGGGCAAACTTGTCCATGGTTGCCTGAACGATTCCGGGGGTGGCATTGTAGTACTTGTTGACGGTCTCGCGGCCGATGAAGTTCACGTCCGGATTCTGCGCGGTACCAGCCAGGGACGGACGATCGGGAGTCAGGGCGCGCTCGCGGTGCTCGATGACCTTGTCTTCGTCAATCATTGCGCGCATGTCATCCATGGTCAGTTCTTCGATCTTCATAACTTCATGCGAGGTGCGGAAACCGTCGAAGAAATGAATGAAGGGAATTCTGGAAGCCAAAGAGGCCTGGGTTGCGATCAGGGCAAAATCCTGAGCTTCCTGTACATCCTGGGAGCAGAGCATGCCCCAGCCGACCTGGCGGGCAGCCATGACGTCGCCGTGGTCGCCAAAAATAGACAGACCCTGGCAGGCAATGGCGCGGGCGGTAACATGGAAGACAGTCGGGGTCAACTCACCGGCGATCTTGTACATGTTGGGGATCATGAGGAGTAAGCCCTGGGAAGCGGTGAAAGTGGTGCACAGCGCGCCTGCACCCAGAGAACCATGAATGGAACCGGCAACACCGGCCTCGGACTGCATTTGGGAAATTACCGGAATGGAACCCCAGATATTTTCCTGCTTTGCATTGGCCTTGGCATCTGCCTCGGCAGCCATCGGGGAAGACGGCGTGATGGGATAGATTGTAATAACTTCGCTGGTGGCATACGCGACATGCGTGCAGGCCTGGTTTCCATCAATGGTGACCATTTTCCGAGACATAGGCTCATTCTCCTTCAATGCTGTTTGGTTGTGGACCGGCAGTCGTACTGCGGCATACGAAGAACAAAAAAACTCACAACAAGGATGGCATTTTGCATCAATCAGCAAAACTGCTGCCCAGCCAGGCACTGCGTGCGGGCCTTAGGAAGCTTTCCATCCCCTTGAAGAAACAGGCAGAAATGACTTACACCCGTCGAGACTACCCCAATTGTTGCTGATATGCAATCCTAAAGCGCGTATGTTTTCCTGAGCCATGCAGGCTTGCTGCCGCATGAACGTGGAAGCGCCATCCCGTCTGCCCCAGCATAGCTGAAATTTGACAAAACCAGGCATGCCAACAAAAAACGCCGGATCTTCTCGAAGGAAAATCCGGCGTTTTGTTGCTCAATTTCTAGCGCGTGGCGTTATTCCTGCACTACCTGTATCCCTTCCAAAAGCCAGTTCTCGGTGCCAACCGGCCGGGCCCAGGTCCATTCCTCGGCAAACTTGACCGGCTCGGTCATGCTGCCTTCAACCAGAGCGCCGCTGTGCTCATCCACCGTGTAATCGAGCAGATTAGCGGTAAAGAGCACGGTGATATAGTCTTCCCTGCCGTCGCTGCCCGCATCCACAATTTCCACCTTGCGGATAGCGATACTCTCCATCTTGTTGAGATGGCCCTTCTCTTCCAGCTCGCGGAAATGACCGACATACTCTTTTGCGAGCTGCTCTCCGAGCAGGTGGCGGTAAGAGGCAAGATCGCGCCGCATCCAGCCCGCCTGCACCTTGAAAAATACATCCGAGGCAACTTCGAGAAAATGTGCCTCATCAAAACCTGGATCGGTACGGCGTACGGCGGCAAGGCCCTTGTCCGGCCCCTGGATATCCTGGATAGGCGGCATATAGCTGTCCTGGGATGCCGAGGAAAAGCCTCCGCCGGGGCTGGGCGGCGGCCCATAGCCTGGAGAAGATGGCCCGGCCGGTTTGCGCACAAAGCGGCGGTAGAAGAAATATCCGGCTACGCCCAGCAGTAATAGCGGAAGAATGCCCATGCCACTGCCGTTCATACCGAACATGGAGCCAAAGAGCATCGCGCCCAGGGCGCCGCCAGCAAGGCCGCCAAGCAGGCCGCGGCCAAAGCCGCCACCCTGTTGTTGCTGCGCGCCCCGATTCTGCTGCATCTGGCTGGGAGCCTGTTGCGGGGTCTGCTTCTGCGTGGGTGTGCGAAAGGAGCGGCCGCCGGAGCGCGAGCGGGCGTCAGCATCGCTTGCCAGCACACTCCAATCCACGGCAGCAAATAAAAACAAAAGCATGAAAAAGGGACTCAATCGTTTAACCAAGGTTTGCATGTGCATCGATCACCTCACAGTGTGCTGTGGAATTACCCGTTTTTGGGTTTTTTACCTTATGCAACTATAGCTTCAATTATACCATACTGTTTTTTCTGTAAAAGCGGAATCAGGCCAAGGCCAGCTTCACGGCCTTACGCGCGTGGATGGCGGTGGTGTCAAAGAGCTGGACCGCCGTATCCTCCTGCTTGACCAAAAGACCAATCTCGGTACAGCCAAGGATCACCGCTTGCGCGCCCTGGCGGGATAATTCTTCGATGATGCGAAGATAACTAGCTCTGGAGCCAGGCTCCACCCTGCCCTGGCAGAATTCATCATAAATAACCCGATGCACCAGCGCCTTGTCTTCTGCGCCGGGGAGCAGCACCTTCATGCCGTATTTTCGTTGCAGGATACCAGTGTAAAAATCCTGTTCTATGGTGAAGGCTGTGCCGAGCAGGGCCGCGCGCTGGGTGGACTCTGCCTGCAACTCTTCGGCCGTGGCATCTGCAAGGTGCACAAAGGGAATATCCACTGCGCTGCTGATCTCGTCTGCCACCTTGTGCATGGTGTTGGTGCAGAGCAGAAGAAAATCAGCCCCGCCCGCCTGCAGCGTTTGCGCGGCCTGCGCAAGAATTGCTGCAGCCCGGCCCCAATTACCTCCTCTTTGCAGCTTTTCTATGGGAGCGAAGTCAACGCTGTAGAGGATGATCTGGGCTGAATGCAAACCGCCGAGGGCCTGCTGTACGCCGTTATTGATAAGGCGGTAGTACAGAGCAGTGCTTTCCCAGCTCATACCGCCAATCAGACCAATTGTTTTCATCGCGATCATGGCGCGACACTCTGCAGCGCCTATCCTTATGCACGATAAGGGATATGATGCAGCCGTCAAGCAAAGTTAGATTCTAAAAAGACGCTTTTAGCTGGCGATAACCCGGGCTACCTCATCCAATCCTTCGGGAGTGTCAGCCTGAAGACAAACGGTTTCTGAACCCTTGGGCAGAATCTTTTTGACCATGCCGGTAAGTACATTTTTGGGGCCAAGCTCGACAAAAACTTCCACTCCATCAACCAGCATGGCCTCGACAATCTCCAGCCAGCGTACCTTAGAGGCAATCTGGTAGGCCATGAGTTCCCGTATCCGTGCAGGATTGTGCTCCAGACCGGCACTGACATTAAAGAATACCGGCACCTTGGGCGCCTGGAAATCGGTCTTGCCCATGGATTCGGCAAAATCAGGCACAGCGCCTGCCACCAGCGGGCTGTGGTTGGCCACACTCACCTTCAGCGGAATGATCTTACCTCCCTTCTCTTTGCACAGCGCGCCGGCTGCGGCAAGCCCTGCGCTATCACCTGAGAGCACTATCTGCTGAGCCGTGTTGTGGTTTGCCACCACGGCCACACCTTCACGTTCGTTGGCCGCAAGCAGGTCTTCAACTGCGGCCAAATCCAGGCCGAGCACCGCCACCATGCCGCCAGGGTGACGTTCGCCCTCACGCTCCATCAGTTCGCCACGCCTGGTAACCAGGGCCAGGGTATCCTGCAATGACAGAACACCAGCCGCATAGAGGGCGGAATATTCACCCAGACTGTGGCCTGCGGCAAAACGGGGTTGCCAGCCAGGCAGACGTTTACACAACTGCTGCCAGCAGATCAGATTGACCGCGGTCAGCGCCGGCTGCAGGTAGAGTACCCGGGTCAGCTCTTCCAGAGGGCCGTCATAGGAAAGCCTGCGCAGGGGGAAACCGGAAATGCTCTCAGCCATATCCATAATGGCCGCAGCCTCGCTGTCCGCCTCGGCAAAGGCCTTACCCATACCTAAATACTGTGATCCCTGTCCGGGAAATAATACTGCTGTTTTCTTCATAGTTCTTGTGCAGATCATGCCTGCATGCGTAATTTTTTTTCCTGCCTGGGCTCAAGCACCAGGGAGTTGAGTAAAAAGAGGGCCACCCCCACGTTGATGGCCGCATCGGCAATATTAAAGGCGGGCCAGTGAGTGGTTCCTACATAGACATCCAGAAAGTCGATAACATAGGCAAAACGGAGACGATCAATCAGGTTGCCAGCCGCACCGCTTGCGATGAGCGCTAAGGCAACCGTATAGAGCTTGCTGCCCCTGCCGATACGGCGCTGGGCAATGGCAATGACGGTCAGGGCAATGGCGTTGATGGTTACAAAAAAAACCTGCCGCCACAGGGCCGGCTGACCAGCCAGGATACTGAATGCAGCGCCGTTGTTGGTGAGGAAGGTGAAGTTGAAGAAGCCGGGAATGATCTCCCGGCTTTCATACAGGGCAAAATTGGTGATGATCCACCACTTGCTGAGCTGGTCTGCCACCAGGGCAGCAAGGAAGACCGCGCCAAACAACATGTCAGCTCCCGCTCAATGAGGCGACAGAGGCCACGACCGCGGCGCAGCGGCTGCATAGGCTTGGATGGCTGCTATCTTCACCCACACTGGGGCTGATGCACCAGCAGCGTTCGCACTTGCTGCCAGGTGCGGCCTGTACTGCCACCTGCAGGTCGTCCACTCCTTCCACTGCGGTAAAGGCTGCCTCGTCATCCGCTGACGCCAGCCGCAGGCTGGACACGATGCAGAGCTCCTGCAACAGTTCCCTGTTTTCTTCCACAAGCTGCCGCCATTCCGGCCCGGCCTTGAGCAGCACTTCCGCATCAAGGGACAAGCCGATGAGCTTGTCGCGTCTGGCTGTTTCCAGCACCCTGGTTATGGCACTGCGCAGATTGAGCAGGCGCTGCCAGCGCATATCCCGTTCCGAATCATGCGGCACATCCGCCAAATCAGGCTGCAGTGCAAAAAAGACGGAATGGGAGAAATCATTCCCTTCCTCCTGGCCGTACAGGTGCTGCCAAGCCTCTTCGGAGGTGAAGCAGAGGATGGGCGACATCAGGCGCAACAGGCCGTCAAGGATGCGGTGGATAACGGTCTGCGCCGCCCGTCTGCCAGGGCTTTCAGGTGCCGAGCAGTAGAGCCGATCTTTCAACACATCCAGATAGATACTGGAGATGGTGGTGCCACAGAAGGTGTAGAGGCCATGGTACACGGTGTGAAACTCGTAGCGCTCATAGGCCTGGCAGACCCGGCGGCTCAATTCGGCAAACCTGGCCAGGGCCCAGCGGTCAATGTCGGTGAGCTGATCGTATGGCAGCGCGTCTTTTTCCGGATCAAAGTCGTAAAGGTTGCTTAAAAGAAAACGCAGGGTGTTGCGCATCTTGCGGTAGGCATCGGTCACATGCTTGAGGATTTCATCCGACACCTTGATATCGTCCTGATAGTTTTCACTGGATACCCATAGGCGCAGCACCTCGGCGCCGTACTTGTCGATCACCTCCTGGGGCGCAACCACATTGCCCACGGATTTGGACATCTTCTTGCCCTGGCCGTCCACCACATAACCATGGGTAAGCACGCCGGTGTAGGGGGCGCGTCCGCGCGTACCCACAGAAGTGAGCAGCGAAGAGTGGAACCAGCCCCGGTGCTGGTCACTGCCCTCCAGATACAGATCTGCCGGAGAGCGGAGCTCTTCCCTTTCTTCCAGCACTGCCGCGTGGCTGGTGCCAGAATCGAACCAGACATCCAAAATATCGCTTTCCTTGCGGAACTCGCTTGCACCGCACGAGCAACGCGTACCCTCGGGAATAAAATCCGCTGCCTCGTGCTTAAACCAGGCATCCGCACCTTCCTTGCGGAAGAGTTCGTCAATGCGCCCGCACACGGCCTCGTCCTGCAGCACTGTTTCGCACTTGGTGCAGGTCAACACAGTAAGGGGGACCCCCCAGGTACGCTGCCGGGAGAGACACCAATCCGGCCTGGCCTCGATCATGCCGTAAATGCGCTGCTGGCCCCAAGCTGGAGTCCAGGTCACCTTTTTAATAGCGGCAAGGGCCTTTTGCCGTAGTTCCAGCTTTTCCATGGAGATAAACCACTGGGGTGTGGCCCGGTACATGACCGGCTCCTTGCAACGCCAGCAGTGGGGATAGCTGTGGCGGATCTGTTCAGTCTGCAAAAGAACGCCACTTGCGCGCAGATCGGCAATAATGGCGCTGTTCACTTCAGGCACCTGGGCGCCGGCGTATTTGCCTGCCTCGGCAGTGTAGCGGCCCTCATCATCCACTGGCGAAAGAATATCCAGGCCATAGCGCAGACCGGTTTGATAGTCGTCCGCGCCGTGGCCGGGCGCGGTATGGACGCAGCCGGTACCGGAATCGTCAGTAACATAATCCGCCAGCACCAAAAGCGAATCGCGCTCCATGAAGGGATGGCGGCAATGTTTACCCTCAAAAACAGCGGCCGGAAGTGTGGCAAGGATACGCCAATCTTTTTTGCCAAAGGCCTGCATACAGCTCTCCACCAGCTTGCTCGCCAGGATCAGCACCTCGTCATCCACCGCCACTGCAGCGTATTGAAAATCTGGATGCAGGGCAATGGCCAGGTTGGCAGGCAGGGTCCAGGGAGTGGTGGTCCAAATCACCACCGATACCTGTTGCCCGGCAAGCTCGGGGGCAAGCTCGGCCGCTTCGCCATTGAAGGGAAATTTCACGTAGATGGAGGGCGAGGTATGGTCCGCGTAATCCACTTCGGCCTCAGCCAGGGCCGTGGTACAGGTAGTACACCAGTACACTGGCTTTTTCGCCCGAATGACCGCGCCTGAAAGGAGGAATTTGTTGAACTCCCGAGCAATCGTCGCCTCATAGGCGTAATTCATGGTCTGATAGGGATTGTCCCAATCACCCAAGACACCTAGGCGCTTGAACTGCTCCCGCTGGATCTTGATCCATTTTTCCGCATAGCTGCGACAGGCGGCCCGCTTGCTCAAAAGGGGGATGCTGCGCTTTTTTTCTCCCAGTTCAAGATCCACATTGTGTTCGATGGGCAGGCCATGGCAATCCCAACCGGGCACATAGGGGGCGTTGTAGCCAAGCAGACGGCGCGAGCGCAGGATAATATCCTTCAGCACCTTGTTAAAGGCCGTGCCTAAATGGATGTTGCCATTGGCATAGGGAGGGCCGTCGTGCAGAACATAGAGCGGCTTTCCGGCCGCTGCCGCCTGGAGCTTGTCGTAGAGCCGCGCCTTTTCCCAGCGTTTGAGCACCTGTGGCTCCCGCTGGGTAAGGTTGGCCTTCATCTTGAATTTGGTTTGCGGCAGATTGAGGGTTTCCCGGTAGTCCATAATGTGCGAGCAGCGTAAAGAGATCGGGCCAGCATGCCAAGGTAGTGGTGATGCGCCATGGTGCCCGATCTTTGGAAAAAGGTAGAATAAAAGAAGATTAAGCTGAAAAACGTACCCAGAGAGTGCTGATAATGCAAGAAAGAAGACTTGGCAAGGCTGAGCCCTTTCAGAAAAAGCAGCGCACGGGTTCAGAAGATGCTTGCAAAGATATACGGCACTGGTTCACGGATCAGCGCCGTATTCATATCTTGCGGCTTTATTTTATGGTTTTATGGCTTCTTATTCCAGTTCCAGATCAAACATGGCGTCAAGAAGGCGAGGAAAATATGACGAACGCGCACATATAGGTGCGTCCTGCAAGTATTTCCTAGAGCCGAAGCTGATAGCACTTTGATCTGGAATTGGAATTATTACTGTTTGGTAAAAACCAGACTGCCATCGCTGCCCCGATCAATGAGGATATGATCCCCCTCCTCAAATCTACCCTCCAGGATTTCAAGGGCAAGCTGGTCTTCAATGTGGCGCTGAATAGCCCGCTTGAGCGGGCGGGCGCCAAAGGCGGCGTCATAGCCGGTATCGATCAAAAACTGTTTCGCCTCCTTGGTGAGTGTAACCTTGATTTTACGCTCCGCCAGCCGCCTGGTCATCCTACGTACCTGAATATCCACGATCTGCAGCAAATCCTCCTTGCTCAGGCCGTGGAAGGTGATGATTTCATCCACCCGGTTCAGAAACTCCGGCTTGAAGTGGCGGCGCATCAGTTCATCAACCTGCTTATGCATCTCTTCCGGATCAATCTGCGCCAGTTCCATAATCACATGACTGCCGAGGTTGGAGGTCATGATCAGGATGGTGTTCTTAAAATCCACGGTGCGGCCCTTGCCGTCGGTCATGCGGCCATCATCCAGCACCTGCAAAAGCACGTTGAACACATCTGGGTGCGCCTTTTCAATTTCATCCAATAAAATAACGGAATAGGGCCGCCGCCGCACCGCCTCGGTCAACATGCCGCCCTCGTCATAGCCGACATAACCAGGAGGCGCGCCGATCAGTCGTGCCACCGAATGCTTCTCCATGTATTCCGACATATCGATGCGGATCATGGCCTGTTCAGAATCAAAGAGGAAATCCGCCAAGCTGCGGGCCAGCTCGGTTTTACCCACACCAGTGGGGCCCAGAAAAATGAAGCTGCCCAGGGGGCGATCTGGATCCTGCAAACCGGCGCGGGCGCGGCGCACCGCATTGGCCACCGCCGTGATGGCCTCTTTCTGGCCAATCACCCGCTGACCCAGCATCTTTTCCGCCTGGACCAGTTTTTCTTTTTCACCTTCCAAGAGTTTATCCACCGGAATGCCGGTCCATTTGGCTACCACCGCGGCAATATCCTCAGGCGACACCTCTTCCTTCAGCATCTGGTGCTGTTGCTGAATTTCACCCAGACGGGCATTGGCTGCCTCCAGTTCTTTTTGCAACTGGATGATCTGCCCGTAGCGAATCTCCGCCACCTTGCTCAGCTCGCCTGCCCGCTCTGCCCGCTGCTCCTCCATGTGGGCCTGATCGATTTTGGCCTTTATGTTGCGGATGGACTGGATAATGTCTTTTTCCAGCGTCCACTGACCCTTCATGCCTTTGAGTGCGTCATCCAGGTTGGCCAGTTCTTCCTTGACCCGCTCCAACCGCTCGCGCGAGGCCGCGTCCTTTTCCTTGCGCAGGGCCTCCTGCTCAATCTCCAGGGTGACCCGCTTGCGTTCGAGCTGATCTATCTCCGTGGGCATGGAATCAATCTCAATGCGCAGGCGCGAGGCTGCCTCATCAATCAGGTCTATGGCCTTGTCCGGCAAAAATCGATCGGTGATATAGCGGCTGGACAAGACTACTGCCGCCACCGTGGCCGCATCCTGGATGCGCACCCCGTGGTGCACCTCATACTTCTCCTTGATGCCGCGCAAGATGGCGATGGTGTCTTCCTCGCTCGGCTCCTGCACCAGTACCGGTTGGAAGCGGCGTTCAAGGGCTGCGTCTTTTTCAATATACTTGCGGTATTCATCGAGCGTAGTCGCGCCCACGCAGTGCAGTTCACCCCGGGCCAGGGCCGGCTTGAGCATGTTGGAGGCATCCATGGAGCCTTCAGCCGCACCTGCGCCCACCAAGGTATGGATTTCGTCAATGAACAGGATCAGTTCATCCGAACGTTTCTCCACTTCCTTGAGCACCGCCTTGAGCCGGTCTTCAAATTCGCCCCGGTACTTGGCTCCGGCAACGAGCGCCCCCAAATCCAGCGAAACAACCTGCTTGTTGCTCAGTGATGAGGGCACATCTCCGTTAACGATGCGCAGGGCCAGCCCTTCGGCAATGGCGGTCTTGCCCACGCCGGGCTCGCCAATGAGCACCGGGTTATTCTTGGTGCGACGGGAAAGCACCTGAATGACCCGGCGAATCTCCTCGTCACGGCCAATCACCGGATCAAGCTTGCCCAAACGGGCCACATCGGTCAGGTTGCGGCCATATTTTTCCAGGGCCTGGTACTTCTCCTCCGGATAGGGGTCGGTCACTCGCTGGTTACCACGCACCGTCATCAGGGCTTTTAGAAAATGCTCATTGCTGATGCCCAGATGTTTGAGCGCAGCCGTCACCTTCAGGGAACTGTCCGCTAGAATGGTCATGAACAGATGTTCCTGGCTGACATACTCATCCTGCATGTTGGCCGCGGTCTTGAAGGCCTGGTCCAAAAGGGCTCTGAATTTTGCAGAGGCGTAGGTCTGGTTGGCGCCGGAGCCGCTCACCTTGGGCAATGCTGCGATCAGGGCATTAACCTCGGCCAGCACTACGCTGGGCGTCATACCCATTTTTTGCAAGACCGGCACCACTACCCCACCAGGTTGCTCCAAGATGGCCTTAACTAAATGCTCAGGCTGCAGCTCCTGGTTGCTGTTATTTTGCGCAAGACTCTGGGCGGCCTGAATGGCCTCCTGCGACTTCAGGGTAAATTTGTCTAATTGCATGCTCTCTCCTTGAAATTATCTAAAATTGCAAATTAAATTATATAGTTAAATCAATTGATACAATAAGAGCGATACAGTTACCGTCAAGTCTTACAAAAAAGAAAGATTCCATAAAATCCTGTGGTTCTTAACAGCCCTTATCAGGCTTTTACTCAAAGGCATTGCAGGCTGCGCCACTATTAGGTAAATTTCCTGGCTTGAATTGGATTTCCATCGTTCCTCCGACTGCGGCCTACTTCCATGCAGAAGATTGTATGTACACTACTTTGCTTCGTATTCTTCCTCTCCGCTCTACCACCATATCTGGGCCACGCCGCCGTGGTGGATCGCAACATCGCCATAGTCAACAACGACACCATCACCCTTTCCGAGGTCAACGAACTGGCCAAACCCTACTTTGACCAGGGGCGAGCCCAAGTGCCG
>CAZEIT010000012.1:0-3402 GCA_964512515.1 uncultured Desulfobulbus sp. | reverse complement strand
GATCAGGAAGACCAGGCCGAACAGCAGGCCGAGGGTATGGCCCAGGCCAGGCGCATGGTGATCGAGCGGTTGATCGACAAACGACTGGTGGCGCAGGAGGCAGCCAAGCGCAACCTCAAGGTTAGCGATGTCGAACTGGACAGCTCCCTGCAGCAACTCCTGCTGAGCCGAAATATCACCCCGGATGAGTTTCAGGAAGAACTGAGGAACATCGGGCTAAGCGAAAAACAGTACCGGGAAGAACTGCGCGATCAGATCCTCAGCACCAAGGTCATCAATACGGTCGTGCGCTCAAAGGTGCTGATTCCGGAAGAGAAAATACTTGAGCGCTACCACAGCAAAGGCAGTACAAGCGGGCAAGGCGCCTACAATCTGCTGCAGATTGGAGTGGCTTGGGGCGTACAAAATAATACAGGCAAAACCTTGACGAAAGCGCAGGCAAAAGAGAAAATAGAGCAGATACGCAGGCAAGCTCTTTCCGGCAGCAATTTTGGCCAATTGGCAGCGACACATTCTGATTTGCCTTCTGCCGAGGAAGGCGGCGCACTGGGCAGCTTCCGTTTGCAGGATATGGCGGCCTCTATCCGTTCTGCCGTGGAAAACTTGAAGGTAGAAGGCATCAGCCCGGTGGTGGAACAGGAACCCAACTTCCTTATTTTCAAACGGATTCCATCCTCTGCTTCCGTCCAGGACGAAGAGGCCGAGCAGACCGCTGCCACCCCGGATGCCGCTGAACGCCAGCGCATCCACCAGGCGCTTTTCCAGGAAGAGATGGAAAAACGGCTGCAACAGTGGCTGCAGGAGCTGCGCAGCAAGGCCTACATTAAAATCTTATGAGATGCACGCAGGCATCTGGGCGTAAGTGCTGAGGTATTCTGCGTAAGTGAGATACGATCCATGACCACAAGCCACAATGACGCTGATGCGGAAAACGCGGTGCTGCCAGGGACAGCAGGAGTGCTCCTGCGGCAGAAACGCGAGCAAAAGGGCTTAAGCCTTCGGGATGTTTGCGAGGCAACCCGCATCTCCCTGGTTAATCTGCAGGCCATAGAATCTGCGGATTACACCAGCCTGCCCGCCGATGCCTATACCCGTGGTTTTATCCGCATGTATGCCGAATTTCTTGGCTTGAACGGCCCTGAGCTTGTCGACAGCTTTTTTCGCGAGCGTGGCAGCCAACACACCACCGGCCCGCGTGCAAGCTATCTGGACAACGGCTCCTTGGCTTCCAAAAAGTTCGCGGAATCAACTCGCCTCTCGCCGGCGGCCAATGCCCTTTTTCTACTGGCTGCCATCATTCTCGCGGTCACCATTTTCTGCCTGTACACCGGCTGGAATCCGTTTTCCTATTTTGTCAATCAGGCCCGCAATATCCCGGCAAGCAATGCGCTTGCCTATCACCCTGCCCATCCTGAAACGAGCGTTGAGGCAAACACCAAGGCCATCAATCTGGAGGCGCGCTTCCTTAAGGATACGGAGGTGGTGCTGCAGCTTGACGACCATACCATCCTCAAAGAAACCTACGCCAAGGAGAGCAAGGCCAATTGGGAGGCAAACTCCATCATCCGCATCGAGTTTGCAGAGCCCCACAGTGCCGAATTACGGGTTAACGGTCAGCCGCTTGGTTTCCCCCCTCGCAGCAACGGCCAATACAAGCTCAGCCTCAGGGCCTCACCATCCCCATCATGACCCCATCCAGCGGCGATGGCCTGATTCTGCGCATTGCCCCCCACGGTGAAAGCGACAAGCTGGTCACCTGGTACAGTGCTCAAACAGGACGGATCACCGCCATTGCCAAGGGCGCGCAAAAGAGCAAGCGGCGTTTCAGCAACAAACTGGAACCGTTCTCTCAACTCTGTTTCTACTATCGTCCGCCGCGCAGCACTTCTGGCCTGTATTTTCTGGAGGACGCCGACCTGATCCAGGCCAACCTGCAGGTGCGACAACAGTATGCCAAGTACTTAGCCGCCACTTGTATTGCTGAGCTGACCCTGCGCTTTACCAGGGAACTGGACGCAGATTATCGCATCTACTCCCTGCTCACCTGGGCCATGGGCGAAATCAGCCGCAACGGGCGCTTTTTCAAATACCCACTCTTCTTCCATTTAAAACTGCTGCAACTCGCTGGATATATGCCAGATTTCAACGTCTGCCACGCCTGTGGCAGCCCCCTTACCGCTGCCGGCACCTTTTATCTGCCTCAGCCAGGGCCAGGAGGCGCAATCCTGCGCTGCCATGCCTGCCGGAAAGGGATAAAAGCAGCAGAGCAGACGCTTACCTTGCAGACCATGCGAATGATGGGCCATGCCCAACAGGCCAGCCTTGCCACCCTGCGCAAACTGCAGCCGCCGCAACACTCAATCCTCGAAGGGCTGCAGTTTCTCCACCTCTACTCCCAGCTCTTACTGCAAACCGACTTGCATACCTGGCGCATCCTGCGCCAACATCTGGTTGTGCGGCATCAGCCGGAAAACAGAGGAGCTTCAGCCATGCCTGAAGCTTAATTCCAAGCACTGTCTCAAAGCACTGTCCTGGCCGCATCTGCCTTGCCTCCTGGCTGTATTTCCTTGATCTGGAACCGGAATAGGCCTTTGCTGCCCGCAGTATTCGTTTCTTGACAGCGCCCTTAAAGTGATCTAAGCAATGCGATGCTCAGTGTTGGTAGCAAACCTCGGCTCATTAACCATTAACATCAAGCGCATTGTTCCCAATGCGCCGTTTTTTGTTGCCTCTGACCAGAGGCTTTCCGGCTCATCCCAGATAGAATTTCACCTCGAATAGAACAGCCCATCCATGAATCGTTCCGGCCTTCTCATCACCATCCTGATGGCGTTCCTTGCAGTGCTGCTGTGGAAAGTGGTCAATACTCCCAATATGGAGCCACCCTGGCCGGAAAAGATCCAGGGCTTTTCCTTTTCACCCTACCGGGGCGAGCAGACACCCATCACCCATACGCTGCCCTCAATAGAGGAAATAGATGCTGATCTGGCCTTGCTCCAGGGCAAGACCCACGCGGTGCGTACCTATAGTATGGAAGGAACACTTGCGGAAATCCCCCGCCTGGCGACAGCCCGCCAGATGAATGTGGCCCTGGGTGCATGGATTGACAAGGACAAGTCCGCTAACGAAAAGCAGATCAACAAGCTCATAGAAGTCTATCAGCAATACCATAAAAATATAGTCAGGGTTATTGTCAGCAACGAGGCCCTGCTCCGCAAAGACATCACGGTTGACGAGGCCATCACCTACCTCAAGCGGGTCAAGGCAAAGATATGGGCTCCGGTCAGTCTGGCCGAACCCTGGCATATCTGGCTGCAGTACCCACAACTGGCCAAGCATGTTGATTATATTACCATCCACCTGCTGCCCTACTGGGAAGGAGTCCCACACGATAAGGCGGTG
>CAZEIT010000011.1:11651-16683 GCA_964512515.1 uncultured Desulfobulbus sp. | reverse complement strand
GCCGCATACATCAAAACGGAGCCACCTGTCAGATTAAGTCTGAACTACTACATCTAAATCAACGTAAGTGTGTCAAGGTGACGAGAAAAGTTTGACACGGACGCACGTACGTCCACAATCCGGTAAAGCACGGCTATGTGGATGTACCTGGCCGCTGATGTTATTCCAGTACCAGGAATTATTGTGGACAACCGGCTTGATTGCTGTCGATACCTGGGGCAGCGCGCAGAGCGCAAAGGTTGAATGAGGCTATCAATCAACCCATCAAGGTCGTTTCCTTCATCCTCTCCCCGCAGCAGGGGTATAAGTGACCGGGCTGAGGGGATTCACCTTGAGATCCCACTCCTGGGTGTGCTGCAATGTCAAAGTTGTGCCAGTGCCCTTTTTCTCGGCAGGCTATACTATAACGGGGCTTGACGCTGCCTGCCTTAACTGTCCGCTCCTCATACTCCCGGTAAAAGAGCTTATCATGGTTGCGGAAACTGAGCCTTGGCATGATCTCCCGCATGGTGGTGCTCGCACCAGTGCTATTCTGGATGTAGGCTGCGCCACTGACCATATTTTCCAGCGCTTCCTCCAAAAAAATATCCATCACGGTCACCTGTGTTGGACCAACCGCCCCGCTGTGCAAATACTGACTGCCGATATAGATCACCAAGCCACCAATAATCAGGGTGAGGGCTGCAGCCCAGGCCAAGGGTGGTTTTGCTTTAAAGTGGAAAATACGTGCCCGGTGGTTTGGAGAGGCGGTAGCATCCTTATTTTCCATGCTTGTTGCCCGTATACAGTTTAGCAGGCGCTCGGGCGCAGGTTCCTTCAAAACAGGGTCAAAAGCCTTGCGCAGAAGAACCCAACTTTTTCGCATAACATCAACTGTGGCCTCGGCATCAGGATTGTCTACCAGGAGCATGCAAATTTCTTCTTCCTGCTCAGGGGGAAGTTCACCGTCCACATAGGTCATCAGAGTTTCATCGTTTAGTACACAGTCATGTTCGTTTCTCAACCCTCTTCAAGCAGGCAATACTCCCGATATATCAGTTCAGGAGATTAGCTCATGCAGGCGGCGGCGAGCACTGGCTAGCCGGCTCATCACTGTGCCCGCAGGGATTTCCAGAATCGCAGCCACTTCCTTATACGGCAGCCCATCCAAAGACAAAGGGTCAGGACAATACGTTGCTCTTCTGGCAGCTTTGCATGGCTTGGAAACCACTGCCAGAAATTGTCGATTTTCCACGTTTCCCTTGCTGTAGTCCTTAGTTTCACGCTCGTCGGCGTTCAATACCACGGTCTGTCCCTGTGTCTTACGGGCCCTCCGGGTGTCGAGCCATATGGTTTTTGTAATATGGAACATCCAGTTATCAAATGTGGTATTTGCTTTGTATTGCTGCAGATTTTTCAGGGCAAGCTCGCATGCATTCTGAACCAAATTATCTGCATGGGCACGCGAGCCGGTCAAGTCAAGGGCAAAACGCCGGAGCCTGGGAAGCAGTGCTATAAGCTCATCCCTGATGGTTTCGTCTGGTGTCATAACCCTCTTGCTAACAAGAACGGAAGACCAGAGAGTTTATTTCATCAAACATCAAAAATGTTCAAAAAAGAAATGCCTTGCATAAAAAGTGCATTTTTCCAGAGCATGGGGCATAGTACTTATATAGCAAAGAACAAGGTCTAAGCATACTAAGGAGATAGCAATGAACCATTTTGTTGCCTACCTTATTCAGGGGTTCTTTTTTCTGTTTTGTTCTATCAGCTTGGTGATTGCTCCTGCATTCAGCCCGCTTGATTGGCCAACCACAGTCGCTTATGCCGATGACGATGATGGTGGTGACGATGATGGTGGTGACGATGATGGTGGCCCTTCCGGAGGCGGTGGAGGTGGCAGCGGTGGAGGTGGTTCTGGTGGTAGCAGCGGCGGCAGTGGCGGATCATCCGGTGGGAGTAGTGGCGGCTCTTCAGGTGGTGAGCACGGTGGTGGAGACAGTGATGGTTGGAATAATTTGGCAACCCCTACCAGGGGCTCTTCTGGCACCAGGGAGAACAGAAAATTTGAGTCCGGCGAGGTGCTGGTTATCAACGCCCAGAAAAATACCCTGAACCGGATCCGGCAATTAGGCTTTTCAATAAGCCCCATTATCTCCATGCCGTCATTGCAATTAACCGTACATATCATTGCAACTTCTTCCCGTGTTATGAATACTCCTGAAACGCTTGATTATTTGAAGGCCCAGATACCCGGAGGGCGCTTTGTCCTCAACGACAAGTACCGGATAGCGGAAGAAAAGCCGAAAACCTATAAATGGGAAACCTTTGCCTTTACCGTGATGGAATGGAAGCACTCTGCTCGCTGCGGGGAAAATATCAGAATCGGCATGGTGGATACGGCGGTGGATGCAAAGCTCCCGGCTTTGGCCGAACAGCGTGTTATCACCAAGGTTTTTGCCAAAGATGGCCTTAGCTCATCCACCACGCATGGCACAGCCGTAGCCGCCATTCTGGTGGGATCTGCCCACAGCGAGTATCCAGGCCTCATGCCCCAGGCTAGCTTATATGCGGCAGACACCTTTACGAAAAAAAATGGCCTGCACACCAATGCACTTATGCTGGCGCAAGGTATGGACTGGCTCCTGTCACAAAAGGTGAGCGTAATCAATGCCAGTATAGCCGGCCCGGATAACGAGCTGTTGCGCACCGCGGTTGACCGGGTGGTGGCAAAAAAAGTTGCAGTGGTGGCCGCTGCGGGTAATGGGGGTCCTCACGCGCCGCCTGCCTATCCGGCCGCGTATGATAAGAGTGTTTCGGTGACCGCAATAGACTACCGTTTGCGGCCTTACAAAAACGCCAACCGCGGCGATTATCTCACGGTGGCCGCGCCTGGCGTCAATATATGGACACCAACTTGGCTTGGCGGAAAATACCGCACCGGCACCTCCTATGCCGCTCCTCATGCTACGGCGGCAGTGGCGCTTATCCGCAAGCATTCACCTGATTTGGGCTATAAGGAATTACACCGGCGCTTACAGCAACATAGCTACGATCTGGGAGCTCCAGGAAAGGACCCTGTCTTTGGCTGGGGCTTATTAAAAGCGCCGATGGTCTGTGAATAGACCCATGTCTATCTCTCCTCACCCTGAGCATGCCATCTTCCAACAGTTATAGGGTATCGACACAGGGCAGGCTCATGCTGTCTGACGCGGTGATCAACATCATGCCCTGAGACTTGGCTACCAGCTGTCGTAACATGGTACTGCCAGCCGCGTCCAAAGATGCGACCGGGGGATCATCGAGCAGGAGCAAATATGCCCGGCATAGGGCAGCCCAGGTCAAAAGTATTCGTAACAACTCGCCTGTGGAGAGGTTGCGGCCATTTTCCGAATAGAGTGCGCCGGGGACTCCTGCTCAAGCAATGCCCAGTCGATCAGAGATGCCAACCGGTACAGTTTATGATTCCGGGCCAAGAATATTTTCCAGACGGTTGCGGAATATATCCAACTGGGGCATGCCATCGGCTTTTTGGGCTGCATGGCAAATCACCAAAAATTGAAGGAGTACAGTGCAATTCCTGCAATTTATAGTGTTATATTTTAATTTTTTTACCTTATAATTTCAAATGGTTAATGGGTTTAGGCTGTTGTGAAAAGGCTTTCTCCAGCTTCTGCCAGGGCCGGTACCTGGAGGCAGATCCCGGCCCCGGTTTTTCGCTCATACCAAAGCGTTTAATTTAAGGTCGTATAATTTCACAGTCACAGGCCGCATCTTCAATATTGAGTAAGAGGAATTTGGCGTCATAGCCGTGTTTGATCAGTTCACTATAGGCCATGTCTGCACGGGCGCCGGTGGAACAGTGCACATACAGCTTCTTGTCCTTGGGCAGTTCGTTCAGCCTGTGGGGAATTTCATCCAGCGGGATATTGATGGTGTTTTTAAACCTGCCTAGTTTAGCTACTTCCTCTTGGGTGCGGGCGTCGACAATGACCGCGCTTGTATCTTCGCCACTGGCAACCTTACGGAAATCCTCCAGGGAAACTTCACCTTTGCCGAGTTGGCGTGTCCAGCGGATTTCGGTATTATAGATCGGGCCTTTTTCGACTGCGCCGCCGCGTTTTACCCATCCCTCATAGCCGTCCTTTACCAGTGAAACAAACTTGAAGCCCTCGTCTCTGAGCTCAGCCACAATGTCTTTAGGCTCCTGCACACCGTAAAGCACCAGGGGTGCATTCCGGGCCACATCATTGAGTTTATCGAAGACCTGATCGTAAGGAATGTTATAGGTTCCCTTGATTCTGCCATTTTGCGCTGTTTGCGGCGCGCGGATATCAAGGAGAACCACGTTGCCGTTTACGATAAAATCGTCATCGGAATAGGCGGGCAGGCCAGCCTTGGTCCATTCGGGTTCGCCTTCATGATAAACAAAGACATTGGTGTAGCCCAGGTCCCTGGCAATGGCGGCTGAAGCCGGAGAAAAGGGACAGGTGACGCCGCCGCAATAAAAGACCAGAGGTGTGGTCTTATCTGCAGGTAGCACAGCGGCTTTTTCCTGCTCCAACTTGGCCTGAGGAATGGAGTGAGCACCGGGCAGGTGGGCCTGCTTGTAGCGGGCTGTTGGCCTGGAATCAACCAGAAAGACTTTTGGATCCTTTTCCAGCAAAGTAACGAGCTCTGCAGTCTTGATCTCTGCCACACCTTCAGGGATGGTGGCGATTTTTCTCTTTACCTCGGTAGCGTACGGGGTATCGCCCTGCATGATGTAGGTGATCACGCTAGGCTCGCCTTGAACGGCATCCTGCATGCCCGTGGTCTTGTCGTCAAAGCGGATGAGCATGGATTTTGCAGATTCGCCGCTACCCACTTCCAGGGAGATGGATTTGGCCAGGTTAGAGATGCCCTTGATATTTCCAGTTACAGTTTGACCGTTCTGTTCAGCGGCTGCCTGTTTCGCCCCGTGAGCTGCAGCGGAAGTGGTGGACTGTTTTGCAGGTGCGCAGCTGACAGACAGGAGCAACAAGGCAAAAAACAAGGGGATCAAGCGGAGTTG
>CAZEIT010000011.1:2316-11641 GCA_964512515.1 uncultured Desulfobulbus sp. | reverse complement strand
CTCCTTGGATTAGTGTTTTTCTTGCTGTGTTCACAATTGTTAATCAATACTATTCATTCATAATCGGTATTGTTCGATTATCAAGGGGAAAATTGTTTACCCTACCTTTACGCCAGCTTCTCTTGTGTCTTGCCTGCTTAGAGTAATTCCTATAGAATAACTTGATTGTTCCTATTAAAAAGAGTGGCATGGACAGCCTATCCTCCTGCAAGATACTGATTTTTGAAGACGATGCCGCCATTCGCAGCATGCTTGCCGACTTTTTTTCTGGTCAGGGAGCTGTTGTCACAACTTTTGAGGATGGTAAAGACAGTCTTGAACGCATTAGGAGGGAAGAGCCGGACCTGATTGTTCTGGACGTTGTCATGCCCATTCAAAATGGTCTGACAGTACTGCGGCAACTGCGAGCCTCGGGCGGCCTGATGCCGGTGCTCATGCTCACGGAAAAAGACACGGTTGATGACAAGGTTACTGGCCTGGAGTTGGGCGCTGATGACTATCTGCCTAAACCCTTTGATCCGCGGGAATTGCTGGCAAGAGCCAGGGTTTTGTTACGCCGGGCACAGCAGGATATGAAATTGAAACAGACAGCACGGCCGGCCTTGCAACTGGACCGTCTGCGGATCGATCCGGTCAAACGGGAGGTGACGGTACGCGGTGTCGGACCCGTGGCCCTGACAAAAACAGAATTTGATCTGCTCCTTGACTTGGCCGATCATGCGGGTTCTATCCGCACCTATGGGCAACTCATGCGGGAAGTGCTGGGTTACGACCCTGAAGTTGAATCCAGGGCATTATCGATGCACATAGCCAATATACGAAGAAAATTTGAGGAGATCGGCGTGGATAAGGCCATACGGATCCGTACAGTGGTTGGTGTCGGCTATGTCCTTGCCGTAAGCGGCGAGATTTGAAGGTCTACGAGGAGGAGCGCCATGCAAAATCATTATCCGTTGCACCGATTGTATAGTATTGGATCTTTATTGCTTTGCCTTTTTGTTTTGATTGCCTTGGCCAGCGCTAGGGCAGAGGCTGCTGCTGCAAAGGAACCAGAGGATCTGGTGCCTTTGCAGGTTGCGGCAGGAACCAATCTGATTGAGCTAGCCAAGGAATACTGCCACAAACCGGATTCCTGGCAGACCATCGCCCAGATAAACAAGTTGGAGCCGCCGTATATCATCTATGCCTACCGCGAAATAGATGTGCCCCTGTCTTTGTTGAAAATCGAGACCCTCTCACTTGAGGTGGTCACGGTCAGCGGCGAGGCCGTGCTTGAAAAAAAGAACGGAGAAACTGCTGGGTTGAGCCAGGGAGAGCGTATGGCGCCCGGAGACACCCTCATGACCGGGGAGGAGACCTTTGTGCAACTGCTGTTCCCCAATGGTGTTTACACCCGAGTTGACCCGAACTCTGCCCTGACCCTGAGTTATCTCTTCAGCCTCAAGGACGGCAAAATCAAGGCCGAGGCCCTTCTTGCCAAGGGTAAGCTCACCCACACCTTGGACAAAAAACTCCGCTTTAACGATAGCATGCGCACTCGTACCCCTGTGGTGATCACAGGTATCCGGGGAACTGAATATCGGTTGAAGGCAGAAGAGGCGCAGGCAACCACGGTTGAAACCTTGGAGGGCGAGGTAACCGTGCAGGCGGGCGCAAAAAGTGTGCGTTTACAAGCCGATCAGGGGATAAGGGCGCAAAGTGGAAAAGCCCTGGGTTCAGTCCAGGCCTTACCACTTCCTCCTCCTGTACCCCGGCTTGAAAGCGTCTACCGGACTCTACCGCTGCAGATTCAACTGCCGGTGCAGGCGGGTATCCGTGATGTGAAGCTGCGCCTGAGCACCGATGAAGCTGGCCAGGCCACGGTGTATGAGCACACGGCGCAGGCAGGCGCTCCCTTGAAAGTACAGGAGCTGCCGGATGGGCGCTACTATGCCTTTTTCACAGTTACGGACAAGAAGGGCTTTGAAAGCAGGGAACAGGGGCCGCGACCTGTAATCATCCGCACCATGCCGCCAGCGCCTATGGTGATTGCTCCCCGCAAGGGTTCCATCCAGTGGGGTGCAATCACCCAGGTTAACTGGCTGGAGTCTGAACAGGCGGTACGCTACCGGGCCCAGATCGCGCGGGATGTCGGTTTTACCGACATTGTTGATGACCGCGAACTCAAACATCCCACCTTTTCCAGCCCCGAATTGAATCCGGGTACCTACTATTTCAGAGTACAAGCCCTTGCCTCAGATGGTTTCACCTCGAATTTTTCCGACCCCCTCAACTGGGAGCAAAGGGAAGCACCGACCATGGGCGGTCTGGAAAGTACCAGCGACGAGCCGCCTGTACTGCAATGGCCCCCCATGGGAGAAAATTGGCGCTACGATATCCAGATCGCGCGAGACAAGGAGTTCACAGAGTTGCTGGTTGACCAGCAAAATTTGGCAACAACATCGTATACCTTTGCCGATAAACTCGACCCGGGCAAGTATTATATCCACCTGCGGGGCTTTGAGCAGGGCGAGCCTGCAACCCCGTGGACACCCACCCAGACCATGACGGTTAAAAATAGGCCAAAGGTGTTAGAAGGCAGCCTCATTGGCGCACTTTTGCTGGGTGTGGTTCTTTTGTTATAACGGCCCAGCCGATTGTATATATTATTTCATTTCCAGATCAACGTAAATGTATCAAGGCGGCAAGCGCAAATGCAAGGCAGGCTACTACTGGTACTCCGAGGAGCATTTGCTGGAGCCGACACAGATAGGGCTTTGATATGGAAATGGCATTAGGCCGCCGCCTGGCCGCACCAGCCCTGGCCCTGTTTCTGCTTGTTCTTCTGCTGCTGAGCGGGGTGAGGCCCATACTGGTCAATCAGGGCATGGATCTGCTCTTCCGGCTGCGGGGGCCGCTGCCGCCAGATCAGCGCATTGTGATTGTGGGGGTGGATGAGGCCAGCCTGCAGCAATACGGGCAATGGCCCTTTGCACGCCAGCTTCATGCAAGTCTGCTGGCCCGTTTACAAGGCGCTAAGGCGGTTGCCTTTGATTTCCTCTTTCCAGAACCTGGAGCGGATGACGCGGTCTTCAGCGCTGCGCTTGCCCAGGGGCCGCCAACGGTGCTGGCCGTGGCCCCAGACGGCGGGCATGGCTTGCTCGAACCAAGCCCCAGCATCAGTGGCTACAGTGGTATTGGCCATATCGAGACCATGCTTTCCGGCGATGGCATCGTCCGCCAGGTATTTCTCGGTGAAAGGAGGGGAGCGCCGGCCTTTGCCATCAGTCTTGTACGGGTAGCAGGCGAGAGCGGCAAGTTGGAAGATGGAGAGGCTACGCCGCGTATCATCAATTTTTACGGCCCTGAGTCAACCTTTCTGACCCTGTCCTACCGAGACGTGCTTGATGGGCGGTATTCGGCGCAGGTTTTTCAAGATCGCTATGTGCTGGTGGGTGCCCAGGCCCTGGGTCTGGGAGATTCTCATGTCACTGCTTTTACCCGCATAAGCCCCACACCGGGCATTGAGATTCAGGCCAATATCCTGGCCAGCCTGCTTAATGCCAGTTTTATCCGTCCTGTCAACTGGCTGCCCCTGACTCTGATTGCACTTTTCGCCTTACTACCGCTTGTGGTCTGGCCCCTTGCGGGTGAGCGCCGCAATGTGCTGCTCAATTTGTCCTTGATCGCTGCTGTGGCGGGTAGTGCCTTTTTGCTCTTTCAGCGGCATTTCTTTTTTGACTATTTGAGCCCCCTTGTTTTTCTTCTCTTCACCTATCTTTTTTATCTGCTGCAGGAACTGGTCAATGCAGCAAGGCATATTTTGCATCAGGCGCGAGCGCTTGACCGCCGACTCGATGAACGGCTGCAACTGGTCTATCATCCTCATGGCACGGCTATTGCTGCAAGAAAACGGAGTGCCCATGCCTTGCTCAGCCCTGCTGGCATTCAGGATCATCTTGACCGCCTGCAAGAGGCAGCGGATGCATTGAGCCTGCAGCATCATTTTCTGGAAAATTTGCTCAACCGGGAACTACCACCCCTGATTTTGTGGGACAGCGAAAGTGGTGAGCCGGTATTCGCCAATGCAGCCTTCCGAGATTTCTGGCAGGCCTTTGCCGCCAGGGATGGGAGTGCTCTGCCTGCTTTGGCCGATTTTGTTGACCACACCAAACCTCGCTCTGGTGAGGAAACGAGGTTGCAATCAGGTGGCAAAGACGCACTTCCGCAACTCTTTGATCTGCAGGTGAGGATGGCCTCTGGCCGTCGTTATCTGCAGGGCAGCATGCACCATCTGTTCGCGCCGGGCACGGGGTTTTCCGGTAGTTTGGTGCTGCTGCAGGATATTACAGAAATAAAAGAGCTGGAACGGGTGAAGGATGAGGTGGTTTCCATTGTTTCCCACGAGCTGAAACAACCGCTGACCGTTATCCTTGGTTATGGCCAGATGCTGAGTGAGGATCTGGACGGCCCCACTCGCACCTATGCCCAAAAAATTTGCAGCCAGGCAGAGCGGCTGAACCGGATGATCCGGGATTTCCTTGATATCGCCCGACTGGAAAGCGGCAGGCAGCAAATGAAACGCTTCCCCTTCCCATTGCAGCGCATGGTGGCGGAAACGCTGGAGACCATTCAGACTGCGGCAGTGAAAAAAGGGATACAGGTGCGCCAGGATGTACCGGAAAAGACCACGCCCTACAGTGGCGATGAAGCCCTGCTGGTGCACGCGCTTCTGAATCTTTTGGACAATGCTGTCAAGTTTAGCGCGGCCGGTACGGTGGTGCAGGTGAGCCTAAAGGAAGAGGCAGACCGTTTTGTGCTGCAGGTGGCAGACCAAGGTCCTGGGATCCCGGAAACGGAGCGTCAGCGGGTCTTTGGTAAATTTCAGCGGGGTTCTCGTACGGAAAAAGATGAGGGATTCGGCCTGGGCCTGCACCTGGTCCACCAGATCATTGAGGGGCATGGTGGCACCATCGAAGCCCTGGCTGTGCCAGTTGGCGCTACCTTTGAAATAGTACTGCCTAAGGCAGCACCTGCAGCCGAAACATCCACGCAGTAGTGCAGCAGGAATCTTTCCTCGTCTCCTTGATACATTTACGTTGATCTGGAAACGGAATTACTCCACGGTCACACTTTTGGCCAGATTTCTTGGCTGATCCACATCACAGCCGCGGCGGGCGGCAATTTCGTAGGCCAGCAGCTGAGCCGGTAGGGTATAGAGGATGGGATTGAGGTCCTCATGTACCATGGGCAGCAGAATCAGATCATCGCTCAGGTTTGCCAACTCCTTGTCGCCTTCAGTGCCAATTAGGATCAGGCGACCCTGGCGCGCCTTGATCTCCTGAATATTGGTCAGCAATTTCTGGTAGGTGCTATCCTGCGGAGCCAGGGCCAGTACGGGCATATCCTGATCAATCAGGGCAATGGGGCCATGCTTCAGTTCGCCGCCGGCATAACCCTCGGCATGGATGTAAGAAATTTCCTTGAGTTTGAGCGCACCCTCAAGGGCGATGGGGAAATTGAGCCCTCGACCAATAAAGAGGAAATCCCTCGCCTCATAGTAGGACTCAATTACCTCCTGCACCCTGGTGCGCAGCGGGTTGAGGATATCGGTCAGAATCTCGGCCAAGCCAATGAGGTGATGACCCAGGTTCTTTTGCTCGTCCTGCGCCAGGGTGTCGCGCAACTGCCCGAGATACAGAGCAAAGAGAAAAAGTGCGGTCATCTGGCAGGTGAAGGCCTTAGTGGAGGCCACGCCGATTTCTGGACCGGCATGGGTATAGAGCACTCCGTCGGCCTCACGGGTCATGGTGGAGCCCACCACGTTGCAGATGGTCAGCACTGGCGAACCCAGGCGCGCGGCCTGACGCATACCTTCCAGGGTATCGGCGGTTTCGCCGGACTGGGAGATCAGCACGGTCAGCACCTGTTCATCCAAAAGCAAGCGCCGATAACGGAATTCCGAGGCAATATCCACTTCTACCGGAATGCCGGCCCATTTCTCCAGCCAGTATTTGGCAACCAGGGCCGCATGCCAGGAGGTGCCGCAGGCCACCAGGACAATACGTTTGATCCGGGTCAGAATCTGGTCGTTGATTCCCAAACCAGGCAGTTGCACCGCGCCGGTATCCGGGATGATGCGGCCACTGATGGTGTTGCGGATGGCAAGCGGCTGCTCAAATATCTCTTTGAGCATGTAATGACGGTAGCCGCTTTTTTCCGCCATGGCGGCAGTCCACTCGATGGTGGTGCTTTCCCTTTCGATTGTACAGCCATCCTCAAGGCGGAGAATCGTGTAGGCGCCCTTCTGTAGAACCGCCAGATCACCATCGTCCAAAAAGATCACTTCACGGGTATAGGGCAAAAGGGCCGGGATATCAGAGGCCAGATAGCACGCCTCAGCATCAAGGCCCAGCACGAGCGGGCTCTGGTTACGGGCAGCCACCAGCATTTCCGGCTCCTTGGCCCAGAGCACCGCCAGGGCGTAGGAACCCTCCACCTGGGCCAGCGCCGTGCGTACTGCCAGCACCAGATCATCCTGCAGATGCTCTTCGATAAGATGTGCCAGCACTTCCGTATCGGTCTCGGACTGAAAAATATGGCCCCGTTCTATCAGACTGTTTTTCAGGGCGCTGTAATTCTCGATGATGCCGTTGTGCACCACCACCAGCTCGCCTGTGCAGTCGCTGTGGGGATGGGCATTGAGTTCTGTTGGCGCACCATGGGTGGCCCACCGCGTATGGCCCAGTCCTGCTGAACTGTCGACGCCAATATAATCGTCCAGTACAGCCTCAAGCTGGCTCAGCTTTCCCTTTGCTCGGTGCCGCACCAGTTTTTGTCCCTGGGAGTAGACAACCCCGGCAGAATCATAGCCCCGGTACTCCAGCCGCCGCAGACCAGCCAGCAAAACTGGCACCACCTTTCTTGTCCCTACATATCCTACAATGCCACACATGGCTTATTCCTTGAAGTTATGAACATGATTGCATTACATGCACCAGCCTTGGGTCCTTCCAGGACGCGCCAAGGGAAAACACATAGTACCCTTTTTTTACGTTTCAGCCATTTCCTTTTTGGCAGCAGACTGCCTACTGATCTTCGCACTACCGCTGTTGTTTGTAAAGCCGTGCCGGTTCAGCAAAAACCGCCGCAAATCGGCTAAAATTGTATTTACAAAACAGAGTGGCCGGGTATGTTCGTAGCACGATCAATTGTATCAGGACATACAACCATGGATGAACGCGCCAGATTAAAAGCCCTGCTTCTGCAGAAGTCGTGCCGCACCGGCACCTTTACTCTCACTTCCGGGAAAACATCGGATTTTTATGTGGACGGCAAGCAGACCACCCTTGATGCCGAAGGGGCCTATCTCTGCGGCCGCCTGCTCTACCAGTTTCTCCGCGATCACGGTGAGCCCCTGGCTGCGGTTGGCGGCATGACCTTGGGGGCTGATCCGCTGGTCACCGCTGTTTCCCTGGTGAGTTTTCTCGAACACGCGCCTATCCCTGCCTTTATCGTGCGCAAAGAGGCAAAGGGTCATGGCACCGGCAACTATATCGAGGGCAAGAGTAATCTTGCTCCCGGCGCTCTGGTGGCCCTGGTTGAGGATGTGGTCACCACTGGCGGTACTCTGTTGAAGGTGATCGACCGGGTTGAGGCAGAAGGTTTCAGGGTGGGCCTGGTGGCAACCATTGTCGACCGCGAGGAGGGCGGGGCAGCGGCCCTGGCTGCCCGCGGTTATCCCCTCAAAGCCGTGTTCACCCGGGCGCAACTTATAGGAGAAGGTTGAGTATGGAATGCAAACAGTGCCATCAGCCACTCAGGATTGAGCGGCGTTGCCGCCAAATTCGCCTGCAATGCCCGCAGTGCAAAAAAGAGTACCATATCCATGAACTTGCCGCCGAGCTTGATCCGGCCATGGAAAAGGAGCTGGAGCGTTACTCCTGCATAATCTACGACTGACTCCATTTCCAGCTCAACGTAAATGTATCAAGGAGGCGAAGGGAAAGCGTTGTCTACGTATACAGATGTAGGTTCTGTGAGCATTTACTGAAGCCGAAACAGATAGGCTTTGATATGGACATGGAGTAAGGCTATGATTTCGGTCAAAGTCTATGTGCAGGGCAATGAACGGGCGCTTCTGGTCTGCCCTTGCTGCGGTCTAACCCACGAACTGGATGCCGCAAAATACCGGAACCAAACTCACGCCCTCACAGCCCGGTGCCGTTGTCTCAACACCTTGAGTATCTCGCTTGAGTTCAGGAGTCAGGTCCGCAGGGAGGTGCAGCTTGAAGGCTCCTTCAGCTCGCTCAACCCGGCCTCGTCTGCGGTAGGCGACATGATTATCTATAACCTTTCCTGCGCTGGTATTGGTTTTTCAGTCACTAACGGGCAGGCGCCGCAGGTGGGAGAGAAAGTGCGTCTGAAATTTCAGCTCGACGACCGTAAGGCCAGTGTCATTGTCAAGAAGGGGGTCGTCAGGTCAGTACATGGCTCTGTCGTTGGCTGTGCCTTTGATAACCACGGCGAGCTGGCAGGGGCTTTGGGGTTTTATCTGCGCAGCTGAAGCGCGGTTTTTTTAGTTTTCCCAGTTACCCGACAAAAGGCTGCGCCTGAGCCAGGCCGCGCAGCATGACCTGCGCTCGCTCGATCAGAGGGTGGAGACTGTCTCGCTCGTTTGCACTGATGCCAATACCCTCGTCCTGGATGGCACGTTCCCGTTCTTCCGCATCCAAAAGATCAATCTTGTTCAGCACCCGCAAGCAGGGGATATCGTCCAGCTCCAGTTCGGCCAAGAGCGATTCCACCACTTCGGCCTGTTGCCGCCAGGCAGGGTTTGAGCGGTCAATCACATGCACCAGTAAATCCGCCTCGTGTAGTTCCTCTAAGGTGGAGGCAAAGGCCTTAAGCAGCCCTGCGGGCAGGTTGCGGATAAAGCCCACGGTATCGGTTACAATCACCTCCATGTCTTCGGGAAAACGAAGGCGACGGCTGGTTGGGTCCAGGGTGGCAAAGAGCATATCTTCTGCCAGGATGCCACTGTTGGTCAGGGTGTTGAGCAGGGTGGACTTGCCGGCATTGGTGTAGCCCACCAGCGAAATGACCGGCACCTCCCGCTTGCGGCGGCGCTGGCGGCGGTGATAGCGCTGCTTGCCCACATTTTCCAGCTCCTTACTCAGGCGGGCAAGGCGGTCGTTAATGCGGCGCTTGTCAATCTCCAGCCGGGTTTCGCCAGGGCCACGCGCGCCGATGCCGCCGGTAAGGCGGGAGAGGGCATCGTCTCTGGTGGTCAGTTTGGGCAGCAGGTATTTGAGCTGAGCCATTTCTATTTGCAGCTTGCCCTCCC
>CAZEIT010000011.1:0-2306 GCA_964512515.1 uncultured Desulfobulbus sp. | reverse complement strand
GGTGGCGCGGCTGGCAAAAATATCGAGAATGAGCTGGGTGCGGTCGATTACGCGCAGATCGGTATGGTCGGTGACCGAGCGGGTCTGCGAGGGGCTGAGTTCCTGGTCAAAAAGGAGCAGGTTGGCGCCCAGGCGCACGCTCATGAGCATGATTTCCACCAGCTTGCCCCGGCCCAGGATAAAGCGTGGGTGCATCTGCCGCCGCCGCTGAATTACCTCTGCCAGCACGATGACGCCTGCGGAGCGGGCCAGTTCGGCCAACTCAGCCATACTCTCTTCTGCCTGGTGGCGCGGACTGGTGCTTATCGACACCAGGATGGCCCGGTCTTTGCCACTGTCCACTTCCCTGAGCGGGCGGCTGCGGGCAAATTCCTCTTCCAGTGCTTCGATAAGGGCAATGCAGGAAACAGTCTGGTTAGCCGGATGCACCGGTTCCAGCTCAGCCCAGTCCCGATCCTGGTCGCGCTGCGGGATAAGGTGGGCAGTGTAGAGCATATCCGGCAGGCTGTTGCGCACGCTTAAGGCCGAGAGCATGTCCAGGCGCAGGCAGGCGAGATCCATGATGTCTTCTTCATTTAAACCCGAAGAGGCCAGCACGGTGTGGATGCAGCGCAGGCCGCGCAAGCGGCTGCCACTGCCGCTGCCAGCCAAAGCCGGGATGGTGATGCGGTTGAAATCGCCCACCAGAACCGCTTCGATCTGGCCCGATCGGTGTACCAAAAGGCCCACCTGCCGGTTGAGTTCGCTTGAAATGGCAGCCAGCGCCCTGGCGGTGTCGCGGTCGATAATTGCATCCGGCGCAATTCGTTTCTGTGCCAGTCGCTCCAAGGCCCGCCACTGGACAGGTTTCAGTCCGCTGGTATTGCCGCTGATGATGCTGATGGTTGTACTCCTGTAAAAAGACGGTGTCTGGGCTTCAGCACGGTGCCTGGCCAGGGCTGCGCGGGAAGGGGATGACTTCGCGGATGTTCTGCATACCGGTGCAGAATTGCACCAGCCGTTCAAAACCCAGGCCAAAACCGGCATGAGGTACCGAACCGTAACGCCTTAAATCCAGATACCAGCCGTATTGACCAAGATCGAGCCCTGCGGCCTGCATACGCGCCTGCAACAGATCCAATCGCTCTTCCCGCTGGCTGCCGCCGATCAACTCGCCAATGCCAGGCACCAGCAGATCCATGGCAGCCACGGTTTTTTCATCCTCATCCAGACGCATATAGAAAGGCTTGAGCGTAGCCGGGTAGTTGGTGATAAAGAGCGGCCCCTGCATCAGTTCTTCGCAGAGATAGCGTTCGTGCTCGGCCTGCAGGTCCATGCCCCACTGCACAGGATAAACAAAATT
Organism: uncultured Desulfobulbus sp.; assembly: GCA_964512515.1. Classification (GTDB taxonomy): domain Bacteria; phylum Desulfobacterota; class Desulfobulbia; order Desulfobulbales; family Desulfobulbaceae; genus Desulfobulbus. The sequence goes on along the minus strand of CAZEIT010000011.1, from coordinate 964 downwards.
GCGGCCCGCCTGCTCAAGGGCGCTGATGGCCTCAGTGTAGGTCAGGCGTTTAAATTCTTGCGTGGTGAGCTGCGAGAGCTTGAGCACAAGGCCCTGCTCGATGTGGCGCTCAAAAAGAGCAAGATCTGCCGCGTTTTCCTGGAGCAGAGCCTTGCTGACAAAGCGCAGCAAGGCTTCGGCAACCCGCATATTGCCTTCGAGGTCGCAGAAGGCCATTTCCGGCTCCACCATCCAGAATTCCGCCAAATGGCGGGTGGTGTTGGAGTTCTCCGCGCGGAAGGTGGGACCAAAGGTGTAGACCCGGCTGTGGGAGAGGGCATAGACCTCGGCCTGGAGTTGGCCACTTACGGTGAGGCCTGCATGCTGGCCAAAAAAATCACTGCTGTAATCAGGCGCTGCCCCAGCACCAGCCAGGGTGGTGACCGTAAACATTTCGCCCGCGCCTTCGCAATCCGAGGTGGTGATGATTGGGGTGTGCACCTGGATAAAGCCCTGTTCCTGAAAGAAGCGGTGGATGGCAAAAGAAAGTGTATTGCGGATGCGGGCAACCGCACCCAGCGCATTGGTACGGGAGCGCAGGTGGGTGATGGTGCGCAGAAATTCAAAGCTGTGCCGCTTCTTCTGCAGCGGGTAGCTGGCGCTATCGGCCTCACCTAAGACTGTGATGCTCTCTGCTCGCAGTTCCAGGTGCTGGCCCTTGGCCGGCGAGGGCAGGAGGCGGCCACGCACCCTGAGGGCAGCCCCGGTATTGAGTTGCCGGTGCAGTGTCTGCCAGCCCTCTATGCTGTCTTCCACCAGAATCTGCAGGTTTTCAAGGGAGGAGCCGTCGTTGAGCTCCAGAAAGGAGAGGCTGCCGGAATCCCTCCGGGTACGCAGCCAGCCTCTGAACTACATTATCTTTTCCCGCGTCTCAATGGTGATGTTCTGAGCATTACGGGTCGGAAAAAGGCTTGCGGATGTTTGC
>CAZEIT010000010.1:0-17005 GCA_964512515.1 uncultured Desulfobulbus sp. | reverse complement strand
TTTCCTTGAGTACTGAGCAGGAATGACTGCAACACGCGGTGGGCAATCAGGTCTGGATAACGCCGGATGGGCGAGGTGAAATGGAGGTAATAGTCCGCACCCAAACCAAAATGCCCCACATTATCGGGCGCGTAGCGCGCCTGCTGCATGGCGCGCAAAAGCAGATTGTTAGCGACATAGGCCGCCGGCGTATCTTCCGCCCGCGCCAAGGCCTCAGCAATCCAGCGGGAGTCAATATTGCCCTTGGGCAATTCAAGGCCCAGGGCCTTGGCCGCCTCGGTAAATACCTCCAGTTTGTCCGGGTCAGGTTGTTCATGAATGCGGTACAGGACGGGCTTGCGCGCCAGGGCCAGGGTCTCGGCCACAGCCTCGTTGGCCGCCAGCATGCAGTCTTCAATGAGCATATGGGCCTGGTTGCGGACAGCGCGGTGGATGCTGATTACTCGCCCGCCCTCAAGCTGCACCTCTGATTCCGGTGCATTGAATTCGAGGCTGCCCCGGCTAAGACGCTGCGCCTTGAGCAGGGCGGTCAGTGCGCGCGCCTGCCTGAGCATGGGCAAAAGGCTGCTGTATTCTTCTGCAGGCCCTGGCTTTTCCTGGTAGAGCAGTTTTTCTACAGTGGTATAGGTGAAGCGCATCTGGCTGCGGATCATGCTTTTGACAAAGCGCTGGGCGATACGGCGGCCTTGCTGATCAAACTGGAGAATGGCGGAGAAGGCCGGTCTGTCTTCTCCTGGCACCAGACTGCAGAGGTGGTTGGAAAGGCGCTCGGGCAACATGGGCAGGACGCGGTCCGGCAAATATATACTGGTGCCGCGGCGGTACGCTTCCTGGTCTACCGCAGAACCAGGCTGCACATAGTGGCTGACATCGGCAATGGATACATACAGGGTATAACCCGAAGCATCGGCGCGCACACAGATGGCGTCGTCAAAATCGCGCGCGTCCTCGCCATCAATGGTTACATGTGGCAAGCTGCGTAAATCCTCCCGGCCTGCCTCGCACGCTTTCACCTCTCGCAGCGATTCAACTTCCGCAAGCACCGCTGCCGGAAAACTGTCGCGAACCGTGGCAGCGTCCATAGCCATGCGCACCTGCACTGCTGCATCAAGCGGATCACCCAGAATTTCGATAATCTTTCCCTTTGGCTTTTCCCGTTCAGAGCCGTAATCAATAATTTCTGCCACAACCGCCTGGCCATCGGCCTGACTGGCCAGGGCATCCTGGCGGGAAATGGTAAGGGTATAGGGCAGGCGCTCATTATCTGGCAGCACGTATCCCCCGGCAGCAGTGGCGGTATAGATGCCGTCCAGTTTGGTATAGGCCCGGGCCAGCACCCGGGTCACCAACCCCTCCCGGCGGCCACGCACCGTGCTCAGCAACTGCACCGCCACGGTATCCCCATGGGTGGCTCCGCCGAGATTGGTGCGGGCAACAAAAACATCTTTGCCGCCCTTGTTCTCGCCATCAATGAGAACAAAACCATAGCCTTTGCTGGTGATATCCATCACGCCCCTGAGCTCTTCCGGTTTAGCAAGGCTTTGGTAACGCTTGCCTTTGCGGCGCAGCATGCCTTGCCTGGCCAGCTCATCCAGGCTCAGGCCAAGCGTCGCCAAGGAGGCAGCAGGCAAGCCCAGCATAGTTTGCAGATCATCGACGCTTACAGGCCGCCCGGCCCGGGTCACGGCGGCCAGTACATCCCGCTCCAGAGTGGAAGCGTTGACTGCCGGGGCAGTTCTATGCCGCCTACTGCGAACCTGCGACAAGCCACGTTTGCGCGGCCTTATTTTTTTGGACACGGTATCTCCTTGTTATTCTTTAAAAATAATTATTCCGCCAAAAAGATCATTTTTCATGGTGGGGCGAAGCCCTATTTGCTAGTGTGAAGGTTCACCCTTTTGCCGGGATAGTCCTGAAAGCGGTATCTTGCACGACCTTCCCAGGAAAAACATTGAGGCTGTATGCAGTACGAAAAATTCGATATTGACGGTTATCGCCAGGCCATGACAGAGGTTATCGGCACAGGCCCTGAAACACAGGTTTTCTGGAATGCCCTTGATTTTGCCTATGAGGCCCATAAGGATCAGCGCCGACGTTCGGGCGATCCTTACATCATGCACCCCTGTTCAGTGGCGCGAATACTGGCAGTGGAGCTGGATATCCGCTCTCCTGAGATGCTGGCCGCGGCCCTGCTCCACGACACCATAGAAGATGTGGAAGAGGTGGATGGCCCGCTTTTGCGCGAAAAATTTGGCCCTGACGTTGAAGCAATCGTTGAAGGTTGCACCAAGGTAACGCATTTCAGTGGCGCCCGCCAGACTTTCAAAAAAATGGTGCACCGCAAAATCTTCAGCGGTGCGGCGGCCAAACTGGAGGTCATGCTGGTGAAATTGGCAGATAGGCTGCACAATCTGCGCACCTTAAAAAGCATGCCTCGCAACAAGCGCCAGAAAATCGCCGACGAAACTCTTGATATCTACGCCCCGCTGGCCACCATCCTTGGCCTCTACGACATCAAGCGGGAGATGTACAACCTTGCCCTGACCCACAAGTTTCCACGCCAGAGCGGGCCGCTCAGGGCGCATATCAATGCCCTGGACAATGACCCCAAGGCTTTGGAGATCGTGGCCAGGGTACAGGCCGGGCTCAAAGAAGATGGCGTGCAAGGCCGCGTGATTCTGCGCACCAAGGAATTGTGGGCCTACTATGATGTTCGTAATCGAATCCTTATGCAGGAAATAGAGAGCCCGCAGGAGTTTGTGATCCTGGCTGAAAACCGCGATGCCTGCTATGCGGCCCTGGGCGTGCTCAACAGCATCTATCCGCCCACTCCCCGCAGCATCCGCGACTTCATCGCCAGCCCCAAGCCCACCGGTTACCAGGGCTTGCACTCCCGTCCCAATATTAATGGCACCAAATACCTCTTCAAAATCAGGACCGCTGAAATGTCGCGACGGGCACGACGCGGCATGGTGCGCGACTGGGCGCGCGACAATAAGGCCAACAGCCGTTTTTTTGAAGAGATCCAGGAGATGTTCGATATTCTCGGCAGCGATGAGTCTGTTTCTTACCGAGACATGATTGCTGCCAGCGGCCGCAAGGAGATCTACACCTACACGCCCCAGGGCGATCTGATCTGTCTGCCAGTGAACTCCATTGTGCTGGATTTTGCCTTCCGTATCCATTCCGCCATCGGCCTGACCTGCACCGGGGCGATGATCGGCAAGCAGAAAGTTTCAAGCGGCCACCGTTTGAAGGACGGCAATGTTGTCCGAATTATCCGTCAGGAAGAACCCGTTGTTTTCGAGCCTGAACTGCAGGCCCTCTGCCAGACCGCCAAGGCGCGATCCGAACTTTCCAAGACCTTCCGTCTCAGACGGGAGGAAGTCTCACGCCAGATCGGCGCATCCGTGCTCCATCAGGAACTGCGCCGTTACGGTATTCCCCGGGAAATCCTTGAAAAAGATGACATGGTCGACGTGCTCGCCTACTTTGGCATGTTTGCCATGCCCGAGTTGCACCTTGCCTTGGGTGAAGGACGAGTGCGCCTGCAGGAACTGATCTTTGAAATCAGAGACAGCCTCTATGCTGATCGTACTACCTTTTTCCAGCCAACCGGTGTGCTCAACCGGGTTGATCTGGCCAGTCTTGATCCCGTGGTGATGAAGGTCTCGGCCTGCTGCCGCCCGAGCCCGCTTGACAAGGGAATTATCGGCCTGCTCAGCGAGCGGGGTCTTTCCATGCATCGCAAGGAATGCCAGCAACTCAGCAAGATCAACTTCCAGCGTGAAGATGCCGTGGAGGTACGCTGGCGGCCTTCCATGACCCAGATCGTCAAGCCGCAACGGCTTATCATCATGAAGGCGGCCCGCAACCGGCTGCTCATGCTCCTGTCAGTTGCTCCGGAAGAAATGCGCTTTTCTGAATTGATCCACCTTGGAAAGAGCACGGCTGCATTAGGCGACTGGGAAATCATTTTCCGGGTGAATACGCTCTATGGCCTGAAAAAAGTGATTCGCCATTTTGATCGTTCTGGCCTGACTTATGAGTTTGAGCTGGAGGTCTGAAGATAAACTTGACAACCACATTGTGGTGGCTATACTGAACTCAAGGAAAATGGTTCTCAATACAAACAGATCGTTGCGCCTCAGGTATCTGTTGGTTTTACATCCTGCTCGTGAGAACCTTTTCCCCACTTGGCGTCTGCCGTACCGTTTCCTTCCTTTCCGGTATACGGCAGACGCCATTTTTCTTGGGGCTGCGGCCTGCGAATCAACTGGCGCAAGAGGCGCAAAAAGTGATCACGCCCTATTTCCTCTGCGCCAAGGCGCATCAGATGCTCGCTGCTGACCTGGCAATCGATCAACTCGATAGCAAGGGCTTGCGCTGATTGCGCCAAACTTGTCAGGGCCGTTTTGGAGGCATCCCTGACGGCGGAAAACATTGATTCGCCAAAAAAGACCCGATCAAGGCAAATGCCGTAGAGACCGCCTGCCAAGGCACCATCCTGCCAACATTCCACTGAGTGGGCAAAGCCCAGTTGGTGTAACAGAATGTAGGCTGCCTGCATATCGGCCCCAAGCCAGGTGCCCTTGCCATCCCGGCGGGGTATTGCGGCGCAGGCTGCAATGACCCGTTCAAAAGCAGTATCCGCTGTGATCGTGAATGTACCGGAATTGATGGTGCGTTGCAGTCTGCGAGAAACGTGCATGGTCTTGGGAAACAGCACCAGCCTCGGATGGGGCGACCACCAAAGAATAGGCTCTCCCTGCTCATACCACGGAAAAATACCCTGGCGATAGGCCTCCAGCAGGCGGAGCGGAGACAGATCGCCTCCCACGGCGAGCAGCCCTTCAGGCTCCGCCAAATCTGCAGGTGGGAAAACCGGGTGCTGGTTTAATTGAAAGACAGGCATCTCAGCCCTTTGGCCAGAAATAGATTTTGTATTCAGCCGCCATTTTTTGTATCCTGTTTGTGTCGATACTTTGCAGAATATTGTTGCAAAACCGACCAACAAAGGAATCTCTACGGAACAGAGCTGTTCTCCCACCCATATGCAACACCCTGCGACATATGGGTTCTCATGTTTCTTGCCTTTGGAATCTACCCTATGAGTGAGGAGAAAAAAAGCTGGAACGACATCCCATCCTTGGATGATCTCAAGGTTGACTGGGCCTTTCAGCCGGAAAATCCCCATGGCCGGCGGGACTCCAAACGCTTGAGCGACAAGGAGTTGGCCAAGATTTTTGGTGTGCCCTGCGTTGCCATCAAAATAGCTACAACCGAAGCAGTCAGTAAAGGCCTGCTCCAGGATATCAGCGAAAACGGACTGGCTATCCGCCTGCAGCATCCCTTGCAAGTGAATGAAAAAGTCAAACTCGGTTTTTTTCTGGGAACCCACAAAATAATCTGCAAAGGAACAGTGCGGCACGTTGCCCAAGGTATGTTGGGCTATACTTGCGGCATTCGCCTGCATGATGTGAACGATCAAGTCAGGCCGCACATCCAGGGGCTCTACGCCTCTCTGATTCTGAAGCAGGGACTCTAGCTTCTAAGTCTGCACCCGAGGCCATCTCCTTGACGCATATACGCCCAAATCTTTTCGCTAAGTCTCAGGATCCTTTCCGCCAAGAGCTTGATGCAGATGTTTTCTTCCCCGGCGCACAGCGGGAAGAAATCTGTCAGGCCCTTATTCTGGATTTGTTGACCGGCAAACAGCTCCTGCATTTAAGCGGGGATAGCGGCTCGGGTAAAAGTCTGATCTGCCAGGTCATCATGGAACGTCTGCCTTCAAGCTTCACTCCCGTGTACCTGGAAAGCCCCACAGGTTCCTATGAAGACCTGTTCCGACATGCCTGTATTGATTTGGGTGCTGCACGTGGCAACAGGGCAGATGATTTCTCATGGCCCGATGAGTTCAACCGCCAACTATTGCAGCGACAAGGCGAAAATGGCCGGGTAGTGCTCATCCTTGATCAGGCGGAACAAATTTTTTCAGCCGCTCTCGAACGCCTGCTGCAGAGAAATCGTCAAGATACTCCAGATGCGCCTGGTTTTGCCATGCTCCTTGCAGGTGCTAGCGGCCTTGGTAACCTTTTGAACCAGCTTGCAGCCCTGGGCGCGGAAAATATTCCGGACAATACTTACTTCCTGCCGCCCCTTGAGCGGGAAGAAACAGAAAAGTACCTGCGCTATCGCCTGCATGCAGCAGGCATTGACTGGGCTGAGCACGGCAGTATTCTGGACAAGAAATCCATCGCCCGCATCGTGCAACAGGCGCAAGGTAACCTTGCCCTCATCAATGCAAAAGCCACGCGTTTGCTCAAGAACCGCTTTCCCATGCCTGCGGCAACAGACCCTCCACATGCCAAAAAACCTTGCAACCCTCTTCCTTCGCAAGAAGAAGCGCCCCTGACCGCAGCAGAACCAGCAGACAGTGATGCCATCCCTCCCGGCTGGGAGCAAGTGCTTGCGCCTCCCCTCATTGAGCTGTACGAACTGCTTGTCAGAGACCGGAAATTTCTGGGTGCAATACTGGGAGTCGCCTTACTTTTGCTTGGTCTTGGTCTATTCCTGGATCAGCGGCATCAATCAGCTTCTATTGCTCAAGAGCAAATTGCCCCAACAGACAGTTCCCAAAACCTTTCCCCACGTGATGTCGAAATTGTGCAGGCTGCTGCCGAGGATATCAAGCAACATGCCCGCCCTAGCGTTGAGACACCAGGGGTTCCTGCACAGACCAAAGGAGCGAGCCTGTTGCAGGAGCGCCTGACTGCCAGCACCGCCCTAGTGGCTGCCGCCTACCGGGGAGCAAGCACTATCCAACTGCGCACCGTATCTGGCAGTGATGCCGAAGAGCAGATCATCACTCTGCTCGACTCACCGCTTTTTATCAGGGAGGCAAAGCAGCTCTATATTGTCAGGAAGCGCTCCACTCCTCCGGCCTATTTTATCTTCTACGGTATTTTTGACAGCCTGGAACAGGCCAGACAGGTGCGCAACAACATGCCTTTTGAACTGCGCGCCCACCACCCCTATCCTCTGGCTATCACCGATGCCTTACTGCTGAACGAAGGCTGAAATCGTAAGCGCACCTACTGTCTGCGGGCAATCATCATGGATATTCTTCTTGCCAAACCCCGGGGTTTCTGTGCAGGGGTCAATCGCGCCATAGCACTCGTCCGCTCCGCCCTGGCGGAATTCGGTGCCCCGGTTTATGTGTTGCACGAAATCGTGCACAACACCCATGTTCTTAATGAGCTCGAGGCCATGGGGGCAATCTTTGTTGAAGAACTGGAAGAAATCCCCAAGGGCGCGCGCGCCATTTTCAGCGCCCATGGCATTGCCCGCGCCGTAGAAGAAGAGGCTATCGCCATGCACCTGCGCACCATCGACGCCACCTGCCCGCTGGTGGCCAAGGTGCATCGTCGTATCAGCCGCTTACATGCACAGGGTTGCGCCCTTCTCGTACTGGGTCACAAGGGGCATCCTGAAGTGGAGGGTACCTGTGGCCAGGTTCCCGGACCGGTCTATGTGGTTTCCACCCCGGAAGAAGTGGCCGCTCTTCCCATTTCCTTCACCGCCAAGGTCGGCTATGTGACCCAAACCACCCTGAGCGTTGATGACACCAGAGATCTGCTTAGCGCCATCCGTGCCCGTTTTCCCTTGATCGAGGAGCCCGACCGCACCGACATCTGCTATGCCACCACGAACCGACAGCAGGCGGTGCGCCAGTTGGCACGACAATGCGATATCGTGCTCATTGTCGGCTCAAAAAACAGCTCCAATTCTAACCGGCTGCGCGAGGTGGCCGCTGGCCTGGATATACCGGCCTATCTTATTGATCATGCCAATGAAATTCAGCCAGACTGGCTGCAGGGGAAAAAACGGATAGGAGTCAGCGCGGGCGCCTCAGCCCCGGAACACCTGGTGGCCGGGGTTGTTACCCGCCTTCAGGCCATTTCGCCCGGAAAGGTTGAGGAGCTAAACGGCGAGGATGAGGGTATCCACTTTCCTGTGGTCAAACAGAATGAAAACGGAAACCCGCTCAGCTGAAAGGCAGCTCGTTCAAAAAAATGCTCTCGCCTGTGAGTGTGCTCCGGTGCTACTTCTTCCGCACCAGAATATAGCCAGCCAGCGCTTGCAACAGCTCCACATGCTGGTTTTGATCTGCTGCTGGTACTGCTGAAAACAGGGCTAATTGCTGCAGTGCCTCTGCAACATAGTACTTGGCGCTTTCCGCAGCCAACTGAAAACCTTCCAGACCCTCGATAGCTGCGTATATGGCCAATCTAGCCTCAAGGGTTGTGCGGTCGCCCTTGATGAGCTTTGTTATGTGCTCGTAAGCAACAGGGTCTGCAGCAGCTAGGGCCCGAATCAGGGGCAGGGTCAGTTTACCCTCCTGAAAATCGTTGCCGGTCTCCTTACCGGTTTTTGCCTGCTGGCCCGTATAATCAAGCAGATCATCCACGATCTGAAAGGCGATGCCGATTCCTTTGCCGTAACCCTGCAGGGCCTGCCCCCTGGCACTATCTGCACCGGCATACAGAGCGCCCAAGGCGCAGGATGAAGCGATGAGATTGCCGGTTTTCTGAGTGATTACAGCAAAGTAGTCGTCTTCGCTTGCCTGGCAATCCCCGCAGAGTCGTTTTTGCACAAACTCACCATTAACCATGCCCTCGGTGGCAGAGCAAAAGACATCCAACCCCTCTGTTCCAGTGAATTTGCCAACCAGATAGAGGCTGCGGGCATGCAGCCAGTCGCCTGCGAGGATTGCATCCTCAAGAGAATAACGCTGTACCGCCGTCTCCAGCCCGCGTCGCAGGGGCGCGTGATCAACCACGTCATCGTGCATCAGGGTGGCGGTATGCAGATACTCCAAGGCCGCGGCCAAGGTGTAGAGATCCGCATCATCTCTACCGCAGCAGCGCGAGCTCAACACCAAGAGGAAAGGACGTATCCGTTTGCCGCCGCTGAAGAGCGAGTACTCGACCACCTCGCGCAATAGAGGGTCTGATCCGGCTAAACGTCGTGCAAGGTCAGCGTGCATGGCGCTTTCTACTTTGGCAGCCACTTCCGCCACCGCAGTTTTGAGCCTTGTGGTATCAGTTGTCATTCTGCTCTCGTATGGAAAAGAAATCCGCCACCCTGGCCAGATCATGGGTCAGGGGGCTAGAAGGAAGACTGCCAAGAAACAGGCGGCCATAGCCCTTGGTCAAAAGGCGCACATCAAGAATGGCAATAACTCCCCGGTCTGCGGTCGTGCGCATCAGGCGGCCAGCACCCTGGCGCAGGGTAAAAATTGCCCTGGGGATCTGGAAAGAAAAAAAAGGGTTGCCGCCCTGGCTTGATATCCGCCGCATGCGGGCCATGATCACTGGATCTGTTGGTACTTCAAAGGGCAACTTATCCATGACCACCAGGCTTAACGACTCGCCTGGCACATCCACCCCTTCCCAGAAGCTGGCCACGGCAAAGAGCACCGAATCGATTTCGCGGCTGAAACGGTCAAGCAAGGTATGTCGCGCAGCTTCTCCCTGCATGAACACAGGAAAAGGCAGACGTTCGGCCAGACTGGCATAGGCGGTCTCCATAGCCTGCACCGAGGTAAAAAGCAACAGGGCGCGGCCATTGGCGCACTGCACCAGTTCCGCAAGGCGTGTATGCAGCGCTTGCTGGTATCCTGCATCAGCCGGGGCCGGGAAATTGCGTTCCGGCACATAGATAAGGGTACGTCCGGCATAATCAAAGGGCGAGGCCAGCGACAGGGCAGGCGTGGCCGCGGCCAATCCCATCCGGCTGAAAAAGTAGGAAAAGCTGCCGCCGGTAGTGAGCGTGGCCGAGGTAAAGAGGCACTGCCGCGCAGAGGCATACAAGGTCTTGTGCAGTTCTTCCGCCACCTCAATCGGGGTGGCGGACACACTCAGGTTGCGCTCCGTGCGCTCATACCAGTAGGTAAAGCTGTGTTCCTCCTCAAGTTGTGCCTCAGCAGGAGCAGCCAGCACCTGGCTGAGCCGGGCTGCAAGTTCCGCCGCCCGCTGGCTGTACTGCTCCCATTGGCTGCCGTGACGAGCACCAAGATCGTCCAGCTGATCTGCAATATTTTCCAGCAAAACGGCAAGATGATCCGACACTTCGGTTGCATTGCCCAGGCGCTGATCTGTCCAGTCAAGGGGAAAACGCCCTTTGGCCAAGGGAAAGGCCAGGGCAAAACGTTCAACCGCGCCGCTGAGCGCAGCAACAGCGGCCATGATTTCCTGTCGCACATCGCCAGCCAGAACAGCCTGCGCGCTTCGTTCCATATCACCGGCCAGATCAAGTGCCTGTAAACGCGAAAAACTGCGACCAAAAAAAGCAGTGGCCACATTTTCCAGGTGGTGTGCCTCATCAAAAAAAACAGCTTCGTAGCGCGGCAGAACCTCGCCAAAACCTGATCTGCGCACAGCCAGATCAGAGAAGAGCAGATGATGATTGACCACCAGAAGATCTGCGCCAGCGGCATCACGCCGCAGTTGCGCTAAAAAGCAGCTCTGAGACTCCGGGCAGTCAGAGCCCAGGCAAAAATGGTTCTGGCAGCAGATCCTTTGCCACAGCGGGGATGCGCCGGAAAGCCATTTGAGCTCAGCCCGGTCACCATGGCGGGTCTGCTGAATCCAGGCGTCAAGCTTTTCCTGAGCCGTATCAGTAAAAAGGCTGTCGCGCTGAGCGGCCAGGAGCTGATACCAACGGTAGAGGCACAAGTAATTTTGCTTACCCTTAACACAGATGGCCTGCAGTTTGGGAGCAAGATATTGTTTGATAAGCGGGATTTCACGGTGCAGTATCTGATCCTGCAAGTTGCGGGTATTGGTGGAAACAACCACTTTTCTGCCACTGCACACTGCAGGAACCAGGTAAGCCAGGGTCTTGCCAAGGCCGGTCTCTGCCTCCACGGCCAGAGAGGAACAGAAGAAAGCCGGAGCATCGCTGTCAAAATCCACCACCTGCCCTGGTTTCTCATCAGCAAGCAGGCGCTCAACAGCCAGGGCCATCTCCAACTGGCCAGGTCGGTGGGCAAAACCAGGAACATGGCGTGCAAAGAGCCCCTGTTCCCCGAAGATATCCATCATATCAGGCATCGGACAACAGATCGCGGATCAGCGCGGCCACGTGCGGGGAAGGATCGTCTTGCATCGCCTGCACAAGAGACCGAGCTTCGGGAACGCCGGTTAGATAAAGCAGAGAGGCCGCCTCACCTCGCACCCAGTCCTGTTGATGACTGCAAAACGTGCTAAGAACCGGTACGGCCCGCGCGAGCTCGCCAGGGCAACAGGCCTGCAGTTCTTCAAACAAAACAGCCAGACCCAAACGCACCCGCAGGCGCTCATCCTGTACCAGATCTGCACATATGGCAATGTATTCTGGCTGCTGTTTACAGAGGGAAATTACATTTTCCGCCAGCCCCATTTCCAGAAAATCCGCAATAACGGCCCGCATCTCTGTATCACCAAAATATATATGCCCTTTATTGCGGTTATGGCTATGAATGGAAGAAAAATTGGTCATCATTCAATACTTATTGGCAACAATACGAATAAAATCTGTATAATCGAGTACGGAGATTCTCCTTAGTACCATGAGCAACTCAAGGTGGCAAACGCTTCCTCTCAACCTGCAGGCAGACTCGGCGCTTGACAAATACAGCGTCATCACAGTAAAAAGCATGCAAAAGCGGATAAAAACGCTCTTCAAAAGATACCGGTATGTATACTGAAACCACTGGGTCGTCCACTTTTACATCCGCAAACCACGCCCTGCTCGCCGCCAACGAGGTTATAGTCGTTGTAGATGATCTAGCCGACATCACGGAGCTGCTCGTCCTTTTTTTAAAGGAACGGGGTTTTAAGACCATCAGCGCCAACTCGGCCGCAGAACTGCGGCAGTGCTTGGACAACCACGACATTGCCCTTGTCTTATTGGATATTGGCCTGCCGGATGCCGATGGAGTCAGCCTGCTGCCAGAAATCAAGGCAAAAAGTCCGGATACTGCCATCATCATGCTGACTGCGGCCGCAAGTCTTGAAACCGCGCTGCTCTGCCTGCGCCATGGGGCCGACGACTATTTGACCAAACCGGTACAGTTTGGCAATCTGCTCACTATTCTGCGCCGGGTTTTAGAAAAACGTCATTTAGAGCTCGGCAGCAGAATATACCAGAGACAACTGGAAAACGCGCAAAAACGCATTGAGCGCGCCCACACCTTGGCCATTAAAATGAATACCGCCTACCTGAGCACCACCAGCCTGGACATGCTCATGCAGGCGATCCTTACTGGTATTACCGCACACGAAGGGCTGGGTTTTAACCGCGCTTTCCTAGCCCTATTCAGCGAGGATGGCAAGTATTTGACCGGCAGATATGCCATAGGCCCGATGAACCTGAAAGAGGGTACTGCGATATGGCGGAATATGGAGGAGCAGCGCCTCACCCTGGACGACCTTTTACTGAAGTGTCGCTCATGCCAAGAAAGCGATGCAGACATCGTTCGGATGGTGCAGGCGATTAAAATTGAGACCAGCCAAAGTGATCACATTGTTCTGCGTGCCGTGGCGGAGCGTCGGATCATTGTCGTGCAGAACGGCCAGTCGGAATATCCAGTGCCCCTGGAGTTGATGCACCTCCTGCAAGAAGACAGCTTTCTCATTGCACCGCTCTATTTACCTGAGCGCTCACTGGGTGTGGTCATAGTAGACAATTTCATGTCACGCCGTCCCTTTGACCAGGAGCAGGTACGCGCCCTGGAAAGTTTTCTCAGTCAGGCCAGTCTGGCCATTGAGCACTGCAGCCTCTACCAAGCGGTGCAAAGCAAGGTGGCCGAACTTGAGAAAATAACCAAAGAACTTCATAAAAACAAAGACATGCTGGTCACTGCCGGTCGCTACTCTGCCCTGGGCCATATGGCGGCGCAACTGACCCACAGTATTAAAAATCCGATCACCGCCATTGGCGGAACTGCCCGCCTGCTCAGCCGCAAGATTACCAACAGCAGCCTGCAAAAATTTCTCCATATGATGGTTACCGAGGTTGAAAAGGTCGAGAAAACTCTGGCTGACCTTGCGCGCTTTGCTGAAACCATCCAGCCTGTTTACGAAAGAGTATCTCCAATTGATCTAGCCAGAAATGCGGTACGTCTCTATCAGCAGGATCTGCTGCAACACAACATATCCACCACCTATGATTTTCATCCGGATACGCCTGATATTGAGGTGGATCCAAAACTGATTCAACAGGTTCTGGTACACATCCTTGCCAATGCCATTGATGCCATGTCTCAAGGCGGTACCTTGACCCTGAAAATCGCGCCTGAGCAAGACGGCGTGGCCTTGTCTATTTTCGATACCGGTGGTGGTATCAGCGCACCGATCCTTGAAAACGTAACCGATCCCTTTTTCACCACCAAAACCATTGGCACGGGCCTGGGCCTTTCCCTGGTACAGCGAGTCCTCAAAGACCACGGCGGTGACCTCAGCCTCAGCAACAGCGCCAGTGGCGGAGCCCAGGTAAGAATCTGGCTTCCGGTCAGCCATTGATTCGTTGTTTTAAAATCTGATTCCTGATCAGGTTTGTAAGCTTACACTTCCTGGACAGAGCGGCAGCAAAAAGAAAACGGCCTTCATTCAGAAGGCCGTTTTCTTTTTCAGGAAATTTCCAACAACTTAAAATTTCAGCTGCAACCGACCATAGGTTCCGACGGCAGGATCGTCGTTAACCGTAGGATCCTCGAAGGAAGGAAAGAGAGCTCCAGCAAACCAGGAGAAGACTGCCCCCTTGCTGATGGTATATTCAAGCACACCGGAAATTTCGATGGCATCTTCAAGCGACTCCAGACCTTCCGAAGACCAACCATCAACAGTGGCATACATCAAGTTACCGGTCACACTCAAGTTGTCGCTGATCGCATACTTGGCAATGAAGCCAGCCCATAACCAGTCGCCGTAGTTACCCACACTGGTGACGGTAAGGGAATGGTCAGCACCAACCATAACAAAACCAAAGACCGGGTCAGCTATGAAACCGTCCATGGTGAAGCCCACATTGAGCGCCAAGGTCAGAGCATCGATGGTATAAGAAGGCTGGATATAACCGCCGTAACCATCATCAGGGCCACCGATGCTGTCTTTGAAGTCGTCGTTGTTGTCATCCTTGGCCTGGTTGAAGCCGTGCAGATCGCCGTCGTTGTAGGCGAATTCACCGGCCAAACCGAAATTGCCCTGTTTGCCTTCAAAGTAGACAGAGGCAAGCCAACCTTCGTTCGGCTCCATGTGGTAGCCCACGCCGTCTTCGTCAGTCAGGAACTCGGTACGATCATCCATCTGGTAGGCAACCAGCACACCACCTTTCCAATTCTCATTGAAGTCGGCAGAGATGTTGGCACCCATGCGGATCTCGTCGTTATCTTCGTTTTTATCTGCCTTGATTTTGGAGCTTTGACCTTCGGACATCCACTCGACAAAGGGGTTGATCTCCACATTACCAGCCTTGATAATACCACGCAGGCCAGCCAGGTTGAGATCTTCGTAGAAAAAGCCCGTACCATAAGTAACACGGTACTTACCTGCTTCCAGAGTGAAGTTGTCGCTAAAGGGAACACCAATATACGCCTTGTCCACCCAGATGTTACCATCCTCTCTCTTTGCGCCGGCTGCGTTATCGGTGTCGATGTCTTCAAATCTGTGATCCTGCAAACGAAGGCGGCCAATGGCATAAGCGCCGCCGGCTGCGGTTCCCTTGATGTTGATGCGAACGCGGGAATCCAGATAGGTCTCACCATCTTTGTCACTGTTGCCAAAGTCAAAATCATCCCTGTACACGGCGCGTACGCGGGCGTCACCGCTAAGCTGCACACCTGGTTTGACTTCAGCAGCCGGGGCGATGTCAACCGCGCCAGCGGCAATCAAAAGTGCAGCACTTGCAACGAGAATCTTCTTCATTTTTTTCTCCATTGTGCTTGTGGGTTCTGTACCGTTCCCTGAATTGGAACGAATACTAAAAATCAGGTAGATTCATCGTAAAAAGCACAAACCACTAAGTCAAGTTTTTTTTACTCCAGTTTAATTATTTTTACGCAGAAATTATCATTTCCTAACAAGCACGGAAAATAAAGAGAATAAACGGGCTTAGTCAGCACGCACCGACAGGACAAAGCGGTGCAGGGTGGCTGCAGGCTTGTTCCAGAACTGAAGCAAGGATGCGTTCTCCATTTCCGCGAAAAAGAGCTGCAGACGAGCTTCCCCGCCAGGGTCGGACACGAGTTGATAGCCAGCAGCATAGCCCGGAATGTGCTGTGTTTCCCAGAGCACGCGCAGGCCACGCTCCTCCCATTTGAGCCCGACGAGCGAACTACCCTCAAAATAACGAATACCAGGCATATATGACATGGTGACCTCACGGTTCTTGCCGACAACTACATCGATAACTCCGTCCAGATCAATATCTGCGGTGACAATCCGGGTATGGAGATAGGTGGGTTGCTGTACTGCCGCTGCAATTGCCGATAAGGTGCCGTAAAAGTTACGGCTGGCACCGTACTCATCTGCACTGGTCCACATAAGCGTTCCGCTGGAGTTGAACACCTGCAGGCGATTATGACGATTAATAGCCACTATTTCCAGCTTGCCATCACCGTCCAGATCCGCTGGCGCGACATCATAGACATTATATCCCGCAGGCACCGGCAAGGTATTGCCGGAGGGCTGCAACTTACCATCTTCATAGCGCATGAGATAAATCGGCCCACCGCTGGCCGCCTTGGGCGGCGGCGTCTGCCCCAGCAACATGGACTCGTTATTGGCCAGTTCTACCGCATGCAAATAATACGGCACATTCTCTTCCAGCCGCTCCAGCCTGCCACTGCGCCACTCCCAAACAGAAGAGGCGGCAAGGTTGCCATTACTCGCGCCAATATAGAGTTCAGGCACGCCGTTACCGTTGGCATCAACCAAGGTGATGGCCAGGTAATTGAGATGCCCCGGCAGGTCCTGGGCTAATTCCAGGATAAAACGTCCCTCTTCGTAGCGGTAAACCTGCAGGGTTTTTCTTCCTAAAAGGACAAGTTCTTGTACGCCGTCACCATCCACGTCGCCGATGTTGAAGTCAAGCAGGTCTATCTCAATGGGCCGGCTGCGCAGGCTTTCCACCAATTTGAAATTTCCGTCAACCAATTCAAGCCCGGAAATGGTTTGGGCAAGCATATTCTCGCGGTAGGCCCGTTCGGGATGAGTGGTGGTAAAGGACGAGGCACTGCCTTGCCGAGCCGCAGCGCTTGCCTGCCCCACCGTGCTTCTGCCTGCAATGACTGCGCTCACATCTGAGGCCAGTTCCTCTACAGCGGCCAAAGGGTCGTCTGGATTGCTGAAAAAGCGGCTGACCTTTTTGGGAGCCGCGCCACTGCTCCGGGAAAAGACATAACTGGCCACCTCGTATTGCGCTGCGCTGGGGCCAAAGGTGCTGAGCACCAGATAATCCGCATTGGACTGGGCAAGCAAACGGTTAAAAGCGGTAAAATCTCCGTTTTGCAGGGCCTCTTGCATCTGTTCTGTAGAACTGCCCTGGGTAATGGCGGTAATTTGAGAACGAGTGGCGACCCGGCTGGCAAGCACACTGGAGAGGCCGCTGCGCAGGTGTGCGGGCGCCTTCTCTACCTGTATGCTGAACGGCAGAAAAATGGCCCGTTTCTGTTCCTGGCCTGTAACTCTTTGCGCCTGTTGCGCCGCCTCCAATGCAGGTAAGGACGCAAAAGTCAGGCCAAACACGAGAGCAGCGCAGACAAGAACCATAAGCCTGCATCCTGGTAACGCCTGCAAAGAAGATGTCAAAGTACGCACGATCAATACCTCTTCTGTTGAGAAACATCCGAAAACGGCCTGGAGAACACCCCAGACTAAACGTCAGAATCAATACACAAACCGGTCTGCTATCAAGGCATGAAACGCATCCGACCCGGAAAAAAACCAACCTAGATGGGCGC
>CAZEIT010000009.1:0-19272 GCA_964512515.1 uncultured Desulfobulbus sp. | reverse complement strand
AGGCCCATCAGGGAAAATTTCTCTGCCTGGCTGGCTGGTTGCACATTCTGCGCGCTGACTCGGTAGACCAGGGGCTGGATGCGGCTACTGCGCTCCTGGGCAGGTTGATTGTTTTGCAGGATTCGATAGGAAACTGCCTGGGTTGCGCCTATTTCCCTGACCATTTCCACCAGGAACAGATGTTGGCGGCCAAAGGTGCACAGGGTCAGGGAATGGTGCTGCGGTTCCTTGGCCAGGGCCGAGGCCAGCACGATGAGCAGGGCCGGGTCGGAAACGCTGGTGCACTGCGCCGGATGCGGCGGCAGAGGATGCCAGGATGATGACTGCTCAGCCCAGGCTGATGGCTTTAGCGAGCTTGCGTCCTCGTCTGCAGGCACCAGCTTGCTGCGCTGCACCCCGTTTTTTTCCCAGCAGTATCCCTTAAGCCAGTAATCACCACGCTCCTGATTGTAGCGCAGGCGTTTTTGCGGCGAGCCGGTTTGGTCAAACCACAGTGCCTCGCTGTAGCGGCTGTTGCGCAGCATCCCCTTAACCGTCAGGGTGGTGCTGAGCATGGCGGCCTGGTCTGGAGGGGTACTGCAGGCTGCGGTCTGCGGCAGCCCGGCCCAAGGCTGGAGTTTGGCCATTTCTGCGGCAGGGCCAAGCCTCATGCTTACTGTCAGTGTGGTTCCCAGTTTGGCGCCACTCAAGCTCAGGCTGGACCAGGGAGCCTGCGTCGGCCAGGGAACTTCACGGCCGCTTGCCAATTCTTGTCCCTGGCCTGGGGCAGGAAGGAGGATTGCGAGCAGCAGAAACAGGGTGACTGTAATGGATTTGACGGCAATATACATGGTACACACCAGGAGCTGGGCAGGGTCAAATTTCGGCGCTCCCTGCCTGTAGGTTTGTTGTCAAGTTATTCCATTTCCATATCAAAGCCCTGTCTGGGTCGGCTCCAGAAATGCTCCTCGGAGTACCTGTATGTACGCCCGCGTCGCATGTTCCGTGCCTCCTTGATACATTTATATTGATTTGAAAATGGAAGTACTCACTAAAATTACGCTCCGCAGCCTAAACGGCAAGGGCTGGCAGGAACACAACGTTTGTCAAAAGGGTTTTTCTCCACGTTTCGTTAGGCTTTACTCCAGGGTAGCGACCATGTAATGACCTGGCAGGGCTGGAAATAACTCTTTCTTCTTCACAAAAGTTGCGCTACAACTGCCTCCGCCCCACCGGGGCAGCGGTTATGCACAAAAGAAGTGGTACAAAAAACAATCCTGTACCAGAATATCGGGGCTTGCCGCACATCATTAACGCAGCTGCGGCTGCATTTTCGGGCCAGCAGGCCCTTTTGCCGGAATAAGGAATCGTTTGCACATGAAGGCCATAATACTGAGTGCCGGGCAGGGGAAGCGTCTTTTGCCCCTGACCGCTCATCTGCCCAAATGCCTCTTGCAGGTGCAGGGTAAAAGCATTCTGGAGTGGCAACTGGATACCCTGCTTGCCTGCGGCATTACGGACATTACCGTGGTGGTCGGTTATCAGGCGGATCAGGTGGAGGCGGTACTGCACGAAAAATACCGGCAAACAGCTATTCACACCCTGCTCAATGCCGAATTTGCCAGCACCGACAACCTGGTGAGCTGCTGGCTGGCGCGGGCGGAGATGCATGAGGATTTTATCCTCTTAAATGGTGATACCCTCTTCGAGCCAGCTATCCTCCGTCAGGTACTGCAGGAGGCGCATGCACCCGTCACGGTTACGGTCAATGAGAAAAACGGCTACGACAGCGACGATATGAAGGTGTGTCTGGCGGCCGATCGTTTGCTGCGCATCGGTAAGGATATCCCCCAGGAAGAAACCAATGGCGAATCCATAGGGCTCTTACTCTTTCGCGGCGATGGCCCCAAACTCTTTCGCGAAGGACTGGAAAAGGCGGTTGTCGATACCAGTTTGGTCTGGCGCTGGTTTCTTTCGGTGGTCAATGCCATTGCCCAGGAAGAGGAGGTGCGCGCCTGTCTGATTAACGGCAAGGCCTGGTGGGAGATCGATTATCCAGCAGATCTGGAGTGTGCGCAAAAGATTGTGGCAGACGCCCGCCGCGCAGGCCGGTAATACCACTCCCATATCAAAGCTACTTGTGTCGCATCTCTGCTCTGGAATTGGAATAAGGCGCGGACGCCAGCCAAAATTTCTTTCATGCAATAACCTGAATACCCAGTGATTCTAGACCGCTACATCCTGCGGGCCATTCTGCAGCCAACACTAATCATCTGTACGATCCTGGTCTGTATTTTTGCCTCCTTCATGGCGGCCCGTTACTGGGAAGACGCCGCCAACGGTCTTTTATCTGTAGGCGCGGTTTTTACCCTGATCTTCTTGCGGGTGCTGATTGCCCTGGAGGTTCTGCTGCCCACCACCCTCTATCTTTCTGTGGTCCTGGCCCTGAGCAATCTGCATGGCAAGGGAGAAATGCTTGCCATGTCGGCAAGCGGCATCACTATGCCCCGCATCAGCAGACCAGTGGTGCTGCTGGCCGTGCTGACCGGTTTGCTGGTCGGTGTTTTTTCCCTCTATATCCGGCCGTGGGCCTGGACCCAGTTTTTTCTTTTGAAGGCGCAGGCCCAGGCGAACTTTGACTTAAGCCGCATGCAGGATGGTATTTTCTATGAAACCGGAGATGGCAACCGGGTTATTTTCGCATCTACCGTGGATGGGCAGCGCACCAGCGCGGAAAACATCTTTCTTCTGATGAAGCGGGGTGAAGGTTTGCGCCTGGTTTATGCTGATGAAGCCGCCCAATATCGGGATAGAAACCACGCCAACCCGGTGATTGGTCTGCAGCAGGGGCGGCTGTACGAATTTGCCGCCCAGGGCGACAGGGGTCTGGTACTGGAGTTCAAACGTGCGGCCCTGCTTTTGCAGCCGCAAAATCCGCTTTTGCCGGAGCACCGGGTCAAGGCGGCGTCCATGGCCGCTTTGAACGATGCCGACACCAAGAGTCTTGAAGAGGTGGCCGAGTTGCAGTGGCGGTTGACAACTCCGCTTTCCTGTGTCCTTTTGGCAATACTCGCTATCCCGCTCAGCCTTACTTCCAGGCGGCGCGGCCAGCAGGCACGTCTGCCGCTTGCGATTCTTATCTTTGCCGTGTCGTACAACCTGGGTGCACTCACCAAGAAAATGGTAGCCCAGGGCGAGATTGGTATTTTCCCGGGCGTATTCTGGAGCCAGCTTTTTCTGGTTGTTTGCCTGGCATTTTTGCTCTGGCGCTCCACCCGGCTGCGTTTTCGGCGCAGGTCATGAGTTGACCTGGGACAGGTCATGAAGATTCTTGATCGCTATATTGGTCGTATTTTTCTGCGCCACTGTCTGCTCATCCTGGCCATATTGGTGGTGCTGCTCAGCCTGCTGGAACTGCTTTCCCAACTGGATGAGGTGGGCCAGGGCGGCTACCGTTTCATTGACGCCATTTTGGTGGTGCTCCTCACCCTGCCCAAACGCATGCTTGATCTGCTGCCCATCACCACGTTGCTGGGGGGCATCAGCGCCATGGGCTCGCTGGCTGATCGTGGCGAGCTGGTAGGTATGGAGGCAGGCGGGATATCTGCCTTGCGCATCAGTGCTGCCGTGCTTGGCGCAAGTATGGTGCTGCTTGTGGTTGCCTCCCTTTTGGGCGAATTCGCGGTCCCGCGTATGGAGGCAGAGGCGCGCGCCCGGCAGAGCCGCGCCGGCAGCATGGAGCAGGGGTTGACTGTTCTGGGGGATGGATTCTGGCTGCGCCGGGGTACAGCCTATATCCGGGTGGAGCGCATGCTCACTGCGCAGTTGGCCGAGGGCGTGGCCATCTTCAGCTTTGATGACCAGGGACGGCTGCAGTCGTATCTGCAGGCACAGCAAGCCCGTCTGGAAAACGACCGGCTCTGGACCCTGCACGACATCAGCCGCAAAACCATTAATAAGGACAACATTGTCCACAGCGAAACAGTTGCGCTTTTGCCGGTTGAAGGCTTTCTCACCTCGGCGCAGGCTGGGGTACTGGGAACGCCGCCCTACAGCCTGGCCACGCCGGATCTGCTTCGCTTCATCAAGACCTTGCAAGAGAGCGGCCAGAACAGCACCCAGTACGCCATTGCCCTGTGGCGCAAGTTGACCGTGCCCTTGAACACCCTGGTGATGGCGCTTTTGGCCCTGAGCTTTGTTTTTGGCTCGACCCGCAGCCTGGGGGCAGGCTTTCGCATAGCTATCGGCGCTTTTGCCGGTATTGTGCTGTACTTTTTTGATCAGATCACGGTGCAGTGGGGTTTGATATTCGGTCTGAATCCTTTTCTCACCGCAGTGCTGCCCGTGGCCCTGATCGGGCTGGTCGCTTTTATCCGCCTGCGCAAGCTGTTCTGGCGGGGCGCCCTGCAGGGGCCGCCACCCTGAACATCCGTTCTTCAGGGTCGTCGATAAAGCCTTGGCCATCAGGCGCAAGCAGGCGGCTCTTCAGTCTGATTTGCCAACCACTGCTGCCTGAGTCATCAGGCTGGAGGTCATTATCTGCCTGGATGGTGATCAGAAAATACCTGCTGCGTTTTTCTGGCCTGCTTTCAATGGAAGTGATGGAGGGTGCACCCACAACGGGAATGGGGTCGCAGGGCCCGGGCAGGCTGGCGATGAAGCGGTGGTGGCTGTGACCGCAGAGGATCAGTTCCGCGCCGCACTGCCTAAGCAGCGCCCGCAGTTCTGCCCCGTCGGCCAGGCCGCGTCTGCGGCTGAGCAGCCCCTGCACAGGCGGGTGGTGCAAAAGCACTATGCGAAAGAGCGGCTGCCCCTGGAGCTTGATAAAAATCTGCCGCAGACGCTCAAGCTGGGCAGCGCCGATTGCGCCCGAAGCCAGGTGCGGGGCACTTGGCCGGGCCGTGTTCAGGCTGATCAGCACCATGCGGCCCCGCTGCTGCACCAGCGGGAAGAGGGCATCCAACTGGGCCGGGTAGTACGCATCAGCCAAGGGTGTATCACCTTTCAGCCAGGGCAGAAACAGGCCCCAGTTGTGCTCCTGCGCCGTGGCCACATACTGATCGTGATTGCCGAGAACAAGGCTGCACCGGGCCGGATCCTCCAGGCGTTCCAGCCAGGCGCGCGCTGCAGCAAATTCAGCGGTCAGGCTCAAATGGCATAAATCGCCGGTAATGGCAATATGATCCGGCGCTGTCTGTTGCAGGTCGCGGCCCAGCGTGGTAAGCAGGCGTTCATCCTGCCTGAAGCGGCGTTTCAGATGCCAGCGCAACCAGCCCAGAAACCGTTTGCCACAGAGGTCGCGCAGCCGCAGACCAGCCGTGCGGGCAAGGTGCAGGTCGGAAAGATGAGCCAGTACCCAGGGTTTTTCCTGGTGCAGGCTGTTATATTTTGCCATTTTCAGCACACTGTAAACAAGCTAAACAAGCCATGAGTTTGTATCTGCATATCTCTCAGCAAAGCCCCATCACCATCTGGGGTATGAGTTCCGGCGAGCGCATAGAACGGCTCCTCGGACTGAGTGTTATCCCTGTCGGGGAGGATTCCCTTGCCGGCCTGCGGCCGGAAGACCATGTGCTGCTCATCCGGGGCGACTACCTCTTTGATGACCGCCTGATCAAACACCTGGGCACGACTCCGAACCTTGTCCTCAAACTGGATGCACCGGCTAGGCAGGTGGTCGCAGCCCATGTGCCTGCCGGCAAGGCCTTGGAGGCGCTGGCCCTGTTGGATGCTGCCGATGCCGCTGCGCCTGCGCCTGCAGCTGCTGCAGCACTAGGAGATGAAATCCAGATCAGCAGCCCGGCTGATCTCAGCGTGAATTTCCAGAGCAAACTGCGCAAAAGCGAGGCGGCCTTTGTCTTGCCCATAACGGCCGAGAGCAAGGCAACGCTTGAACAGCGGCTCTTTGACTGGTCGTATAAGGGCGTGACCGATCTGGTCACCAAGTGGGCCTGGCCCTGGCCCGCCAAGCGGGTAGTGGCCTGGTGCGTGCGCCTGGGGCTCACCCCCAATCAGGTGACCTTTGCCGGTTTTGTGCTGGTTATACTTGCTGGTATCTGCTTTGCCAACGGTCAATACGTGCCAGGTCTTGTCGCCGCCTGGCTGATGACCTTTCTTGATACCGTGGATGGCAAACTGGCCCGGGTAACCCTCACTTCCAGCCGTTTTGGCCATTATTTTGACCACATCATCGATATTGTCCATCCGCCGTTCTGGTATATGCTGTGGGGCCTTGGCCTCCCCGCCGCCATGGTGGCGAATCTCAGTATTCCCGTGGGCGGCCATTTCCTGCTGATCCTGATTTTCTACATTACCGGGCGGCTGGTGGAGGGCAGCTTTCAGTGGATCCTGGGCCGTTTTGGCATCTTTTGCTGGCAGCCCCTTGATTCTTATTTCCGCCTGATCACCGCCCGCCGCAATCCCAACCTGATTTTGCTGACTCTAAGCCTCTTGGCGGCGCGACCGGATCTGGGCCTGGTAGCGGTCACCCTCTGGACGGTGTTGACTACGCTCATGCTCATGGCCCGGCTCGGATATGCCGCCTATGTGCGCGTCAAAAAGGGTGTGCCGCTTCGTTCCTGGCTGCTTGATGTAGACAAGCCTCCTTATGCGCATACTTTAGCGGCCCGCATCTTCACTGGCCGCAGCAAACGCTGAGTCTGCGGTGTTTTTCTGTATGATCCCTGCATGAGCAACCCCCAGGCTGCCGCACCAAGGCTGTTGCAGATCGGCTTACTCTATAATCCTTCAAGCGGCTACAATCGCCGCCATCCAGGGGTACTTGCGCAAGAAGCCAGTACTTGTGAGCATGTAACGCTGCGCGCAGTGCAATCGCCAGGCGAGGTGCAGGCTGCTCTTGCGGAACTGGCCAGGCTGCCTGTTGATCTCTTGATTATCTGCGGCGGGGACGGCACAGTGCAAGCCGTGTTGAGCGCGCTTTTTCACAGCAGGCCCTTCGCGGTAATACCGCCCTTGGCCGTGCTGGCCGCCGGCACCACCAATATGATTGCAGCGGATGCTGGCCTGGCAGGCAGGCCGCTCAAGTATTTGCGGCTCTTGCTGGCACAAGAAAACCTTGAAGGCATGCGCTGCGTAAGTCGGCCAGTTTTACGGCTGCAGATACCAGGCCAGGATGATCGCTATGGCATGTTTCTTGGCATGGCCGCCATCAGTCAGGGTACGACATACTATCAGGAACACTTCCATAATCAGGGTTGGCAGGGTTTGCCCGGTATTGTTCTGACCCTGGTTCGCTCCCTGGCCACCACCATGGGCAGAGGAGCACGAAAGCCTATGAGCACCCGCCTTGGCATAGCCAGTGAAAACATATCAGGCCAGAAGCGGTCGGAACAGGCACAGGAAATCATCCTTGCCCTGATCACCACGCATCAGCGGCTGCTCTTTGGTCTTGAGCCCTTTTGGGGCAAGGAAGAGGACGGCCCCTTGCGCTGCACTTTGGTGGACGCTCAGGCGCGCGGCCTTGTCTGGCGTTTGCCGTTCTTGGCCTGGGGTAAACCCTGGGCGGCAGCAGGCGGACAGGGCTATGTCTCCTGGAATTGCCATACCCTGCAACTCAAACTTGATGGCCCGCTGACCCTGGATGGCGAACTCTACCGGTCCGCGCATGCGGATGATCCAATCCTGGTCAGCTGCGGCGGCACCGTTAAGCTGGTGCGGGAGCTGTAGTGGCACGTACACAACTCACCGCCTGCATTGCCGCGCATGCACCAGAGCCGCTGGCAGTGGTCAGCCCCTTGGTTGAGCTGCTGCAAGTGCGCTACGGTGCAAATCTGCGGGCCGTGCTCCTCTACGGTTCTTGCCTGCACAGTGGCGATCTAAACGGCCTTTTTGATCTTTATGCTGTGGTGGACAGCTACAACGCAGCGCATCGCAGCAGGCTCGCCGCCTGGCTCAATGCCCTTTTACCGCCCAATGTTTACTACCTGGAAACAGCACTCGAAGGGGGAATAAAGCTGCGCGCCAAGTATGCGCTTTTAAGCCTGAAGGATTTGCAGGAAGGGGTATCTCCGCGCTGGTTCCATTCCTATTTCTGGGCCAGGTTCTGTCAGCCCACGGCCCTGCTTTGGGCGCGTGATCAGGACACAACGCAGAAAATTTATGCTGCCTTTGGCGAGGCCGTCTACACCCTTATCAGTCGAAGCCTGCCGCTTTTACCGGCACGATGGAGCACGCAGGATCTGTGGCAGGAGAGCTTAACATGGACCTATCGGGCAGAGTTCCGGCCCGAGCAACCTGGGCGGCAAGAACAGCTTTTTAACGCCTCTGTTGCCTATTACAGGGCCATTACCCCTTTGGCTCTGGCTGAGCTGCACCTTGTCGCTGCAGCAGGCGTCAGCGCTGAAAACCAGGAATATCTGTCTGATATTACGCCTTTCCGGCGCAACCTCGCGCGCTTGGCCTGGCAATTGCGCATCGTGCAGGGCAAGTTGCTCTCTGTGCTCAGGCTTATGAAGGCTGCCTATACCTTTCAGGGTGGGGTGGACTACATTATCTGGAAAATCCAGCGCCATTCTGGGGTGCGCATGGAGGCCAGCCCCTTTCTTCGCCGCCACCCGCTTCTTGCCCTGTGCACTTTATCCTTGCGTCTGTACCTGAAAGGCGGTGTGCGCTGAGCACTGCCAAACGGCCATAGCAGAAACCATTGCGCAATCTCGGGACAAGTGCAGATACACTTGTGTGCAAATTTTCAGAATGGATTGGTAATGTGTGATATTTCTATTATAATGCCGAGCCTGTAGTATCCAATGAAGCAACCACTCCTGTTCATCTCTTGTTAAAGGGCTTTACCGTATGAAGGCCACACCGACTGTGCACGCCTTGCCGAGGCGCATGGATCACCTGGGCACGCTGGCCGAGGCGCTGGATTATGCCGCGCAAGGTGAAACCGGCTATAATTTCTACTCTGGCCGGGGGACGCTTGCAGAGGTCTTGCCCTATGCGGTTTTGCGGGATGAGGCGCGCGCCTTGGCACGTAAGCTCCTTGCCTTGAACATGCCCCGCGGTGCCAGGGTTGCTTTGGTTGCTGCGACCGAGCCAAATTTTGTCCGTTTTTTTTACGCCTGTCAGTATGCCGGTTATGTGCCTGTGCCGCTGCCTGCCAAGGTGAACCTTGGCGGCCAGCAGGAATATGCGGCGCAGTTGAAGCGCCTGCTTTTGATCTGCCAGGCCGAGGCAGCCATGGCCAGTGACGAGTACCTGCCCTATCTGCTGGATGCCGCTGATGGACTTGCGCTTCGTTTTGCCGGTAATATGCGCACCTTTGTCCACTTGCCTGATTCGGAGGCTGCACTGCAGCCGCAGTCTCCGGATGAACTGGCCTACCTGCAATACACCTCCGGCAGTACCCGCTTCCCCAGGGGTGTGATGATTACCCAGAGCGCAGTACTGGAAAACGCCAAGGGCATCATCAACCATGGCGTTCAATTGCGCCGGGGCGACCGCGCGGTGTCCTGGCTGCCTTTTTACCATGATATGGGGCTGGTTGGTCTTTTGCTGGCCCCGCTGGTTGGTCAGATTTCAGTAGACTATCTCAGCACCCGCGACTTTGCCATGCGGCCCAGGATGTGGCTGAAGCTTATGTCGGAAAACCAGGGCACCATCTCCTTTGGCCCGCCTTTTGGCTATGATTTGGCCGCCCGTCGCCTGCGCGACGATGAAATTGCCAACTACGATCTGCATGCCTGGCGGATTGCCGGGGTTGGCGCGGAAATGATCCGCCAGGAAACCCTGGAGTTTTTTGCCCAGCGACTGGAGCCTGCTGGTTTTGACCGCCAAGCCTTTCTGCCCTGCTACGGTATGGCGGAATGTTCGCTTGCTGTATGCTTTGGTAGATTGGGCGCTGGTATCGAGGTGGATCAGGTCGATGCCGACCAGCTTGCCCGGGACCATGTGGCCGTGCCGGTTGACAGCGGGGCAGGGCATGTGAGCCGCGTCAATACCTTTGTTACCTGCGGCCACCGCCTGCCTAGCTATGAACTGGAAATACGGGATGAGAAGGGGCAGGCTCTGGATGACCGACGCTGTGGCATTCTCCATGTGCGCGGAGCCAGCGTGATGTCTGGTTATTTTGGCAATACCGAGGCCACCACCGAGGTGCTTTCCGCGGATGGCTGGCTCAATACGGGCGATGTGGCCTATCAGACCGAGGCTGAGATTGTCATTGTGGGCCGGGCCAAGGACACCATCATTGTCAATGGCCGCAATATTCTGCCACAGGATATCGAATACCTGGCGGAATCCCAGCCAGGGATGCGCACCGGCGATAGCACTGCCTTTGCCCTGCAAAATGACCAGGGCTATGATCAGCCCATTATTCTGCTGGAATACCGGGAAAAAGACCCGGACAAGCGCTTGCAACTGGTGGCAGGCTTGCGTCAGCGCATTCAGCAGGAGATTGGAATTGATTGCCAGGTCGAGTTGGTGGACAAGGATGTACTGGTGCGCACCACCTCTGGCAAACCCTCCCGCCATGCCACCAAAAAGGTGTATCTCCGTTTTCTGCAATCCCGGCAGGAGCAGACCCAGACTGCAACCGAACGGAATGGCTCAACCGATGCGCCTGGGCGTGGTCAGGGAGCTGCCGTGAATACTACTCCGACGGAGTCTGTATTGTAATTCCATTTCCAGCTCACGATCAGTGCCATCCAGGAGGCAAGGCCCATGCGGCGCAGGCACACGCGAGATACGTCCTGCGAGCATTTGTTGGAATCGCTACAGAGAGCGTTTTGCTATGGAATTGGATAAGATGTCCAAGATCATTGCCGTAACGGGTGCCACCGGTTTTATCGGCGGCGCGGTGGCGGTCCGACTCATCAACGCGGGCTACCGGGTACGGGCTTTAGTGCGGCCCTGTTCTTTTCATAAATGTTCCCAACTGCCGGCAGAGATTACATGGATCAAGGGGGATTGCGCAGATGAAGCAGGCCTGCACGAGCTGCTTGCGGGTACCGATGCCCTGATCCACTGCGCAGGTGTGGTACGCGGCGCCTCGGTAGCTGCATTTGCGGGCAGCAATGAGGACGGTGTTGCTTGCCTGACGCGGGCGATAATGGCATTGGAAAGCCCACCACGCTTTTTGCTACTTTCCTCTTTGGCCGCCCGTGAACCCCGTCTTTCCCTCTATGCCGCCAGCAAGCGTGCCGGTGAAGAGGCGCTGCGCAGCCTGGGCGACAATCTTTTTTGGACGGTTTTCCGCCCTGCAGCCGTGTATGGACCTGGCGACCGCGAGCTTCTGCCCCTGTTTCAATCCATGTTTCGGGGCATTGCGCCGGTCCTCGGCTCTCCAGCCAACCGTGTTTCCATGCTCTACGTGGATGACCTTGCAACAGCCATGCTTGCCTGGCTTGACGCGCCAGGGCCAAATCACGCGGTGTATGAGGTGGGCGATGGTCATTCCCAGGGCTATAGCTGGCAGGAAATTATCGATATTGCAGCCCAGTGCCGGGGCAAGGGGATTGCCAGCGTTCAGATACCCGGCTGGCTGGTGCAGGTGCTGGCACGGCTCAATCTTGCCAGGGCGCAGCTCTTTGGCTCTGCCCCCATGCTGACGCCCTGGAAGGTGCAGGAATTGCTGCATCCAAACTGGGTGGCAGATACCGGGCCACTTATGGCAGCCACGGGCTGGCAGCCACGGGTGACGCTTGCCGAGGGGATCTGCCGTACTATGGGGCTGAAGATTACGTTAACCTCTTGATTTTTGAACTCTCTCCGCATTGCCTGCTCGCAAAATCTTTCCACCCCACTCAAGTGACCTATACTGTGGACAGCTTCCAGTACAATGCAATACCGCCATATATTGTCGTCAGATGAAGAGATACCATGAGCCGAGATGAAGATGTCCTGCAGCAGTTCCAGCTTATCCTCCAGGAGATCATGCCGGAGAAAAAGATTCAGGTGCGGCCTGAGCTGGACCTGATTAACGACCTTAATCTGGATTCGCTCAAGATTATGGAATTGCTGGAAAAACTTGAGGATAACTATGATATCTCGATTCCCATCAATATCCTGGCCGATGTGCGCAGTGTGGGTGATCTTACCAGGGCCGTGAGAAAACTGACCAGCGAATAGAGGTGCCGTCCCTACGCAATTTCGGAGCCGCCTTGGCAGACTTGATCGGAAAATTGTTCCGGCGGCCGCCGGAGCTGTTCTGGTTGACCATGGTTGCTGCCCTGCTCGCGGCTTTTGGGCTCTACCAGTACCGCGCCTGGCAGGAAGACAGCGCCGAAGGCCCCAATCTGCCCAGCGATGTGGAACTGGTTATGCATGATCTTACGGCAACCAGAAGCGCGGAGGGCGCTTTGCAGTGGCGGCTCACAGCCAGGCAGGCGAGTCAGGCCATGCACGAGGACCGCACCCAGCTTGAGGCTGTGCATATGCTCCTGATGAATCAACAGGGGCAGGAGATTGTTATTACTGCAGATTCCGCTACGCTTCTGCCCCATGGCGATGCCATGAGCGTTCGCTCCAATGTGGAAATTCTGCTACCCGATGCCACCCGGCTGCGCACCGAAACGCTCGCTTATGATGCTGCCGCTGCCCTTATTACCAGCAGCGATCCGGTGACAATAGAGGCCGGCAAGCTCAGTACTACGGGCATCGGCATGCAGATAGAGCTGAAAAAACGGCGCGTTACATTGCAGGACAGGGTGCGGGCGGTGGCGCAGCCATAGCCTTTAAGATGGAATAATCTTACAAGACGGCTGCTCGCTCTTCTTTTCTTCCGAAGCCGGCACAGAGAACGCTTTGATATGAGATTGGAATAAGGCGGCACACCATGGAACGCATCTTATCTGCACGAGGTCTGGAAAAATCCTACAAGGGCAGAACCGTGGTGCACGGTGTTGATCTGGAACTGCACTCAGGCGAGGTGATCGGCCTGCTCGGGCCCAATGGTGCGGGTAAGACCACCACCTTTTATCTAATCGTTGGCCTGATTGAGCCCGACAAGGGCCAGATTCTGCTCGATAGCGACGACATCACCACCCTGCCCATCTCGGCCCGAGCCCGGGCAGGTATCTCCTACCTGCCGCAGGAACAGTCGGTGTTCCACCGTCTGAGTGTAGCCGACAACCTGATGGCCATCCTGGAGATGATGCCGCTCAGCCCGGATGAGCGCCGTATTCGGCGGGACGAACTGCTGGCCGAGCTAAACCTGACGCCGCTTGCCAAACACATGAGCCACACCCTTTCCGGGGGTGAGAAGAGGCGGCTTGAAATTGCCCGGGCCCTGGTTATCAGCCCGGCCTTCATCCTTATGGACGAACCCTTTGCAGGCGTTGATCCGCTGGCAGTTTTCAGTATCCAGAACATTATCCGCCAGCTCAAGGCAAGAGGCATAGGTGTACTCATTTCCGATCACAATGTGCGGGAAACGCTTGGCGTTTGCGATAAGGCCTACATTCTTGACCACGGCCAGATTCTGGAGTCAGGCGTGCCGGATGTGATTGCCCAAAGCCCGAAAGCAAGGGAAATTTATCTGGGCGAACAGTTCAGACTGTAATTCCAATTCCATATCAAAGCCCTATCTGTGTCAGCTTCGGGGAATGCTTGCAGGACGTACTTCTTTGTACGCCTGTGTCGCATTTTCTCGCCTCCTTGATACATTTCCGTTGATCTGGAACTGGAATAACATCCGGTTACAGCGGCACTTCTGATCCCCTGCCAGGTACGCGGACAGCCTGTCCATCCTGCAGGCGGTAGATATAGTCCGCTGCCTCCACCAGGGCACTCTGGTGGGAGATGGCGAGAATGGTGAGCGAGCCGCGCAATTGCTTAAGGGTTGCACAGATCTCGGCCTCGCTGGCCGGATCCAGCGCGCTGGTAGCCTCATCCAGGATCAGCAGCCTAGGTTTGTGGATAAGGGCCCGGGCAATGGTGATGCGCTGTCGTTGCCCGCCAGAGAGCCTGCTGCCGCGCTCACCCACAATGCAATCCATTCCCCCTGGCAGTTGCCTGACAAAGCCCCAGGCTCCTGCCGCCTGAAGGGCCTCTGCCACATCCGCTTCATTGAAACGTTCATCCCCCAGGGTCACATTGATGCGCACCGTGTCGTGCAAAAGCAAGGTCTCCTGCGGCACATAGCCGATCATCTGCCGCCAGGCGCGCAGTTCGATCTCCGCCAGATCTACCTCGTCGAGCAAAACCCTGCCGTCTTGCGGTGCAAGTAGGCGGGTGACAAGATCAACAATCGTGGTTTTACCTGCACCCGAGGGTCCGGTCAGGGCAGAGAAGGAACCGCTGGGAAAGGTAAGCGAAAGGCCGGCCAGCACCTGCCGTTTTCCATAGGCAAAGGAGACTTTTTCCAGGCGGATGCTCTTCTCAAAGCAAGGCGGCCGCATACCAGACACATCTTCCGGTTCCTGGCGGGTGTGTTCGATCTTTCCGGTGAGCGACCAGTAGGCGCTCTCTGCGATCACCATGTTCTGGTGCTCTTTCTGGGCATTTTGGAGTGATTTCAAAATCTTGATCAACATGAAGGCCATGGTGATGACCGTGGCCAGGGGAATGCGCCACCAGACCATGGCCACGTAGAGGCCAAAGGCAAAAAAGGCGGTGATGAGCGGTTCCTGCAGCGCCTTTAAGGCCTCCTTGCTGAACACTTCTTTCTGCAGGGCCTGATTGAGGCCCTCGGTTTCCCGTAGCAGGACTCGGGCAGCCATATCCTCTCTGGCCATGGCCTTGAGCGGCTTGATGGATTGCAGGGTGTCGGTGAGCAGAGACAGCAGACTGTTGAGTAAATTGGTCTGGTGCTGACCGGCCCGTTTGGCCCTGGTCACCAGTTTGCGCAGGATGAAGAGGATGAAAAAACCAGCCAGAAGTGCGCTCAGGGTTTCCTTCCAGGCCATGAGCAGGGCTACGGCGGTAAAGACCAGGGCGCGCAGCAACTGGGCCAGGGTACGAATGGCGTAGAGATAGGAATCTGCAGCCCGGTTGGCCTCAGTGGCAAAGGCATTGCTGAGCGAGCCCACCGGCTGGTTGACGTAGTACTGCCATCGGCTGGCAAAGAGCGATTTAATGAGGGAGATTCTAAGGCCAGTTGCCACCTGGGCCACGGTGTAACCCACCCTTTTATTGGCGATCAGAGCCAGAAAGGCGGTGAAAAGGATGCCTGCGGCAAAAAAGGCGAGCAGTACCGCAGGGGTGGGCGTGATGCCGGTGAACCGGAAAAAGCCATCCAACATCTGCTCCAGGGCAGAGGGTGTTTTCTCCGCCTGGGTCTCTGTGCCGCCAAGATTGTTGATGGTGATACCCAAGAGCGGCAGGAGCATGGAGAGGCCAAAGCCCTCGGCAAGCCCAGCCATGAGCAGGGCGAACAGGGCGGTTATGCTCTGTTTCGGATAGATCCGGAAAAAGGTGCGGATAAGGTGCATGCCTTGTTTGCGGCGGAGAAGAGTGTTGTGCGTGTAGAGCCGGTGCCTGCCCTTGGCCTGGGTACGCACACCATCCTGCCGTGTGTACGCGGCATCTGGCGAGCATGTGGGTTGCGTACGGCTGGTTTATGAGCGGCGACGTGCTGATGCGACGTGTTGTCTAGACTTGGATATCTTTCAGGGCGGCAAAGGCTGCCGCGATCTCTTCCACCTGCTCTCGGCTGTGGGCCGCGCTCAGGCTGCAGCGTAAGAGCGCGCCGCCATCTGGCGTGGCGGGCGGCAGCACCATGTTGACGTACACGCCCTGGTTGAGAAGGCCCTGCCAGAGGTGGAAAGCAGCGGCAGGATCGCCCGCGCGTACCGCGATGACCGGGCTGGCCTCCGGGCCTACGCTATAGCCCATGGCCTTGAGTTTTGTGTAGAGCAGGTGGGCATGCTCCCAGAGCACTGTACGGCGGGAGGGTTCGGCCATAAGCACACGCAGCGCAGCCCTGGTCGAGGCAATGGTGGCTGGAGAAAGAGAGGCGGTAAAGATGTAGGGGCGGCTGGCATAGCGAATAAAATCCAGCCCCTGGTGATTGCTGCTGCAGAAGCCGCCGATAGCGCCCAGGCTCTTGCTGAAGGTGCCAATAATAAAATCAACCTCTTTCTCCACGCCGCAAGTCTCCGCCAAACCCCGGCCCTGCGCGCCCAAAACGCCAAGCGAATGGGCTTCATCCACTGCCAGCCAGGCACCATACTGCTGTTTGAGAGCGGCAATTTCCTTAAGCGGCGCCTGGTCGCCCAGCATGCTGTAGATACCTTCAACAACAATCAGCACATTGGTCTTGCGGTCGGCAAGTCGGCGCAGGCGTTTTTCCAGATCAGCCGGGTCGTTGTGGCGGAAGCGGATCACCGAAGCGCTGCCCATGCGGCAGCCGTCATAGATGCTGGCATGGCAGTCGGCATCCAGAAGGATGACATCATCCTGGCCTGCCACTGTGGAAAGCAGGGCCAGGTTGGCCAGGTAGCCAGTGGAAAAGACAATGGTGCGCGTACGGCCAAAAAAGGCGGAGAGTTCCTGCTCCAGAGCGAGATGGCCCGCATAGGTGCCGTTGGCCATGCGCGAGCCGGTGGTGCCGGTGCCTTCCTGCTCCGTGGCCCGGCAGGCGGCGGCAATGCAGTCTGGATGAAAGGTGAGGCCCAAATAATTGTTGGTGCCTGCCAGCAGGGTGCGGCGGCCCTTGATGAGCGCTTCGGTGGGCGAAAGGATTTCCTCCATGGCAATATGGAAGAAGTCAGGACACTGCGCTTCCATCTCTTTTCTGGCTGCTGCCAGGGGATGGAATTTATCGAAAAGGGTCATGATTCAGGAAATGCGCCAGATGCGCGAGAAGGAAAGGGCAGGGCTGTACAGCCTGCACGTTCAGCCTTTATCGGAAGCTTAAAATGATCTGCTGAATGAATGTGTTGTTACTGCCTGGCAGGAAAGGGGAGAGCTGACTGCCTTCAACTCACAGATCGCCCCGGTCAGAAAAATCGCGGCGGTCTTCCACAAACCAACTGATGAAACGGGCCAGACCTTTTTCCAGAAAGCGGTCAAAATCCCAAGAATCCTGGGAGAGCATATGCCGGTATTCCCGCCGGATGGCAAAGACCTGCACCTGATGTGTGCCGCCGTCCTCCAGGGTCACTGTTACTTTGATGCGCTCGTATTTCTCGCCTTCAAATTCATCCAGCTTGGCCAGGGTTTCCGGATCAATGGAGAAAAAAACCACGCCCGGCACTTGGGCATTGTTCTGAGGCAGGATGCCCGGATACTCGGATTGGTGTACCCGGTAGCGCACCCAGTTATCCAGCCTCGCCTTTTTGCCGGGAAAGCTCTGACCGGTGAC
The DNA here is from genome assembly GCA_964512515.1 of uncultured Desulfobulbus sp. Lineage (GTDB taxonomy): Bacteria > Desulfobacterota > Desulfobulbia > Desulfobulbales > Desulfobulbaceae > Desulfobulbus. The sequence continues at coordinate 2,030 of CAZEIT010000009.1, read as the reverse complement.
CGCTTTCATGACCATGGGGGATTGCAGAGTACCATAACAGAACAAATCAATCTTGCTCATGGATAGCAGACAATAAGAGGAGTGTTAATCAAACAGGTGCAAAGTGTCCTGCAACTGACCATGTTCATGCGCAAATTGCGTACGAACTCTCTTTCAGCCCGCCCGTAAAACTGCCGGAGCAGCGTGTCCGCCTCCTTGCTTTTCTGCTGCAAAGGGGCTCGAAGGGCAATGCACATTCGCCACCCAATTTACCCGCAGCAGGCAGCTTCGTCAATCCAAGAGGGAGGGCAGGTGATAATTCACTGCCCAGCATGCGAAACCCTGAATTGCCCGGCGTGGTTGCGCCTTGTCCCGGTAATCGGGCAGTGCTGTTGCTGTTTGCGCTGCCAGAAGCAGTGCTTTCTGCTGTGCATTTTGCCCCACTTTGAGTATGGTACCAAGTTTTAACTGCCAAATTGAGCGACCAAAATGCCGGTTCAGACACGCTTTGCGCAACAATGCGAATATGCGTGTCTTTTCCCGGTCAAACCATTGACGAGAGTCAGTTTTTACGAGGGGTAGCCATGAAACATCTCAAGGAACAGGATCCGGAAATATACCAGTGCATTGAGCAGGAAGAACTGCGGCAGCACGAAAAAATACGCCTGATCGCTTCGGAAAACTACGTGAGTGCAGCGGTGATGGAGGCCACCGGTTCAGTGCTGACCAACAAGTATTCGGAAGGGTACGTGGGCAAGCGTTATTATGAGGGCCAGCAGTTGATCGACCGGGTCGAAGCCTTGGCCATTGAGCGTGCCAAGGCCGTCTTCGGGGTGGATCATGTCAATGTGCAGCCCTATTCGGGCTCCCCGGCCAACCTGTCGGTGTTTCTCGCCTTTTTGAACCCAGGCGATACCATCCTTGGCATGGCGCTTCCCCATGGCGGCCATCTCACCCATGGGGCCAAGGTATCCATATCCGGCAAGTATTTTCATGCTGAGTCCTATTCCCTGGACAAGGAAAGCGGTCAGCTCAACTATGATACTGTGCGCAGCCAGGCACTGGCCTGCAAACCGAAACTGCTTATTGCCGGATATTCCGCCTACCCACGCATTCTTGATTTTGAGCGTTTCCGCGCCATTGCCGATGAATGCGGCGCGCTGCTCCTGGTGGATATGGCTCATTTCGCGGGCCTGGTTGCAGGCAAGGTGCATCCCTCGCCGGCGCCCTATGCCGATATCATCACCACCACCACCCATAAAACCCTGCGCGGGCCGCGTGGAGCCATGATCATGTGCAAGGCCGAGCATGCGGCAGCCATTGACAAGGCGGTTTTTCCCGGCACCCAGGGCGGGCCGCACAACCACACCACTGCGGCCATTGCCGTGGCTCTGAAAGAGGCGAATACCGATGCGTTCAGACTGTATTCGGCCCAGGTGCTGCGCAATGCCAAGGCCTTGGCCGATACACTTATCAGCAGGGGCTTTGACCTGGTTACCGGTGGCACGGAAAATCATCTCATGCTTATTGACCTCACCAACAAGGGTATTTCCGGCAAAACCGCAGCCAAGGCCCTGGATGCGGCCGGTCTGGTGTTAAACTGCAACGCCGTGCCCTTTGATACGCGCAAACCCTTTGATCCGAGCGGCATCCGCATCGGTTCCGCGGCAGTCACTTCGCGCGGGTTCAAGGAGGCGCAGATGGAGCAGATTGGCGCGTGGATCGATACGGTCATCCAAAATCATACAGACACCAGCGTGCACGCCAAGGTTGCGGCCGAAATCAAGGAACTCTGCCAAAGCTATCCGGCTCCAGGGCTGGAGCACTTGGTCTAATGAACCAAACCAGATAAAGAGGCCGGATGTCATTCCACTTCCAGATCAACGATGATAGCAAAGAGTTGAAGGGGAAAGCGACGTAGACGCACAGAGAGGTATTCCGAGAAGCATTTTCCGAAGCCGACACAGATAGCGCGTTGAGGCAGAATGGAATCAGGCTGTTGATATGGTTGACAGTGTCAATGGAAATTTACTGTCCCTTGATTCTTAGTT
>CAZEIT010000008.1:13035-19579 GCA_964512515.1 uncultured Desulfobulbus sp. | reverse complement strand
TTCAACAGGCTCATCCGGGCTCGCGGCAGCACTGGGTTTGTCGTCCCAGAAGGAATTCACGAACTGTTCAATTGCAGGATCAACCTTAATGCTTTGTCCGGCCGTTTTTTCAGAAAACGCTACATCAGCCAAGGCAGATTCAAGGGACGCTGTTTCAACAGATGTCGACAAGAGGGCCTTCTCTTCAAAATACTCCTCATCCGTTTCTTCAGGTGCAACAGCTAGTATTGCGCGTTCAACATCGGTTGGCTCCTGGTCTGTTGGCAAGGTATCAAAAAAGTTGTCCAACTCGCTCTGGAGCACAGGATCTTCATGGTTCTCGGTCAGGTCGGCAGCATTTTCGCTCTGGTTGACAAAGAGTTCTTCCGTTGGTTCCACATCTGCCAGGGCCGCAACCACATCATCAAACACCTCCAGATCACTGGTGGTATCTTCTGGCTGGCGCACCGGCTCTTCCAGAATAATTGCCGGTTCTTCCGCTTTTTCAGGAATCGGCGGCGGCACAGGGGCAACATCTGCATCTGCAGCAGCAAAAAAACTGTCCAGATCGCCGGTGAGTTCCTCGTCTACTGGTTCTTCTGAAGCAAACAAGCTTTCTTCCGGCATTTCCGCATCAGCCAGGGCCGCAGGCATGGTTGCATATTCTGCTTCAGCGGACAGAACTGTCTCTTCTATGGCGGAAGCAGCCTCTTCGAGTATCACTTCATCCTGCTTTGCCTCTGCCGGCGTTACTTCTTCTGCAAATACGCTGTCACCCTCGGACTGTAAGCCTGGCTGTTCTTCAGGATCTGCAAAGTCAAAAAAGCTGTCCAGCTTGCTGGTAATTTCCTCGTCGGGCTCCGCAGCGAGCAGCACTTCTTCTTCCGGAGGCTCCGCATCTGCCAGGGCTGCAGGCAGATCATCAAGGGCTGCTGCTGGGGATGCTTCGTCATCATCATCATCCAGGCTCAATTCTGCGGCCAGCGACGAGCGTTCCTGCTCTGCGGTGGCTACCGGCTCTTCGACAGGGCTCTCTTCCTGGAAGAGAGAAGGCTCCTGTCCGGATTCAGCAAAAAGTGCTTCTTCTCCAGGTGCATCGGCAAAAAGATAGTCTTCGTTACCCGGCAAGGACTGTGTCGATACGATCGGGTCTTCAAATTCCTCGTCAAAAAGTGAGGCAGCCGGTTCAGAGTGCTCTGTTCCCTGTGGGGATTCGCCAAATAAGAAATCAAGCTGCTCATCGAGGTCTATCTTGGTTTCCAGGTCAAGCTCATCGCTTTCTTCAAAACCGGATTCTTCCACCACATCTGCCAGGGCCGGCGTGATCCCCTGGCGTTCACCCACATTGGTATCGATAAAGACATCAGACACCTCATCCTCCACGGCCTGGTACGCGCTTGCCGGCAGTTCTTCTTCCGGATATTCCTCTTCGGAACTCAGCATGGCTCGCTTCGAGCTGGCGGCAAAAAGGGCATCAATTTCAGATTCAATGCCGGCACTGCCAGCGGCTGGTTGTTTTTCTTCCATATCAAGCTCAATGGGGAAATCTGTGGCCAGAGACGATTGTGCCGCAATATCTGTTTCAGGGGCGTCAACTGCTTCAATCCCGGAGAAGATATCCTCTTCAGACAAGGCCAACTCTTCCTCAGGTGCCGACATTTCTATCTCTTGTGGAGACAGAGCCTCTTCGTCTACAGGGGGGCTGACTGCAACCGGCGCAGGCCCTGTAGCCGGGCTTTCGTCTGGGAAAGCCGGAGAAGGGAATTGCTCCTTTGCCTCCGGAGCAGCAGGTATAATCTGTTCTTCTGGCTGTGCTGCAACCTGCGGGATGGGAATGGCTGCCGGGACTTTGCTGTCTTTAGGCGCGATACGTGTTTTCAGATGGTTCAGGCGGTTGACCCTGTCCAGCAGGATAGTCTTTTTTTGCTGCTGATCAGGCGCAGCCGGACCCGTATCCAGTATCTGTTCCAGACCATCATGGAAGGAGTGGAGCAGGTTGAACACCTCCGGATGCGCCTGGGCGCGCTCATCAGATATATATTGACCCAGAGCCTGCATACCCTGGATCAGGATCAGGGCAGACTTGTTCTGTATTTTTTCCTTGCCAAGCGTTTGCAGCGCCGTTGAGAATCTGGCCAGGCTGTTGTCGCTGACCTCCCAGTCCAACTCAAGAATAGCGGCTTTGAAGTTGCGCAGGCTATCTTCTGCGTCACTGGTCTCCCTGGAAATGCCTAGCCCCTTGCCGGCAGAGGCAGCATCATCCGTTGTAGCACCTTCTTCCTTGAGTTTGATCTGATATTGCAACACCTTGAATTTTCGGACATCGTTATGCACCATCTGGACAATGCGGTCGTTGCCCATGTCTGGTGATGAGACAATGGTTTCGAAATGATGGAAGTAGGTGAGCAGCAGTTTGATGGAATTGGGGTGTGCATGGGCTCCTCGCAGGCGGAGGTATTTACCGATTTTGCCCATTCCTTGCAGGTAGAGACCTGCCACTTTGTCATCTCGCCAGTCAGGAGCCAGGTTTGCCAATTCGTCGGCAAGCTCCTGCAGGTATTCATCGGTGATGTCCCAGTCCAAAGACAGGATGACGGATTTGAGCCGGGTAAGGGGTGAAGATTCGTCGCCACTGAACTGGAATAGATCCACCTCGTTGGTGTCGAAACTCTCATCGGCAAAGCGGGTCAAATCATCAAAATCATCGATGTTATATTTTGCAGTCGTTTGATTCCTCATATCCCAGAGTTGATGTCAAGGTTCACGGATAGTGCCGTCTACATCAGTTTCTTTTGAATCGAAAGCACAGTGAGCGAAATAATCTTTTTCAGTGTTTCCGGAACATTATATCCAGTGATCGCACTTGCTTCAAAGGACGGCGCCTTCAGCTTGCTGTTCAGGTCTTTCTCCAGCACAGTGGTTGGCAGAATAGGTATGCCCTGGTTGCGCAGATCCACCTTGTTATACTGCAGCACCAGGGGGATCTTGAAAATGGATTCATTATAGTTGACCAGGTTTTCATGCAGCTGATTCAAGGAGCGGATATTTTTTTCCCGCATCTGCTCTTGAGCGTCGGCAACGAAAACAATGCCGTCAACCCCTTTAAGCACGAGCTTTCTGGTAGCATTGTATTTCACCTGCCCCGGCACGGTATAGAGCTGTATCTTCAGATCATAACCTTTGATCTGTCCCATATTGAAAGGGAGAAAGTCAAAAAACAGGGTGCGGTCACCATGGGTTTTCAGGCTGACCATTTCAGACTGTATCTGCTTGGAAAATTTTTTGTTGATGTATTCAAGATTCGTGGTTTTTCCACCCCGTCCCGGCCCATAGTAGACAATCTTGACTTGGACTATTTTTTCTCTGAGATTAACGAAACTCACTGTAGCCTCCTTATCCTAGCTCGTATATGCACCTAGCCTGTGATAGCAATGACAGGGAGAACAGTCAGTTGGTAACCCAGAGTTTTTTAATCCGTTCAATGGTTTCAACCACATTCAGTCGAAGGAAGCCAAGGGAGATGTTTTTGCCGAACATGGTGATCAGGAGCAGCTCATCATCAATTTTGGAAAAATGGATGTTGCTTTCCGTTCCTTTATGGAAGAGCAGGGAAAACTCGTTTTCACCCACGAGTTTGGCCATGGCGTCAACCGTGGCAAAGTTGCCTGCGGCCAGAGCTGCAAAGGAATAGACATCGTACTTGGTTTTGCCGTTTTCCTTGGCAGTGATAATGTTGCCTGCCATGTCAATAATAATAACACAATCAACACCAATTTTGATCAACTTCTCCGTGAGAATCTGATCAATCTGCTCCAGTTGCTCCTGGCTGACAACACCATAGTTCATAGAATCACCTCATCTCATGCTATCTGATAAAAAGGGGCTTGGGCGCCGGTTTCATCCACAACGAAACGGTTTTCCGTGCCGGGATTGTACTTGCTTATTGTGAGAAATCTTTACTACTACTCAAATTTTGCACCAAAAAATACCAAAATACTATACGCTACACACACTGTGATATGAAGGAATTTTATGGCGCAACTGCACTTTTTTTTCTGTCAGCACCTAGCTGGTGCTGTCATATTCATGATATTTTCAGGGAACTGGACGCAAAATGCAAGTTGTCAGACGTGTATTTATCTTTTTGCTGATGCTTGGGCTTGTTTTTCACATGCTCAGCCCCATAGCCCATGCCTGGCAAGCTTCGGTGATCAGTGTGAGCGATGGTGACTCATTCAAGGTGAAGCGCGATACGCGTATACTCAAAGTGCGGTTGTACGGCATAGACAGCCCGGAGATGAATCAGGCCCATGGCCGTCCTGCCCGCAATATTGCCCGGCAATGGCTGATACCAGGGCGGCAGGTTGAGGTGGAGCCTATGTACCGGGACAACTATGGTCGTATAGTGGCGCTGGTATGGGCTCAGGACACGTTGGTGAATGCAGAACTGGTGCGGAGTGGGGCGGCCTGGGTATATCCGCGCTTCTGCCGTAGCCGCGAAATATGCGAGCCTATGGTCGACATGCAGGAGGAAGCTCGTCAGGCACGCCGGGGTTTATGGCAGGAGCAGCAGCCTGAACCACCCTGGCAATGGAAAAAGAGGCATCTCCAGAGCGAGCGGCGCTAAGGGAGGGTACCTTGCTTGGCAAGTCGGATACACGTCTACTCCCTTACGTACAGTGTGGTGCAGATGGTCCTACACCCTTTTTTGCATCCTCGGTTCTTGTTTTTGGTGAAGTCTTTCCGGATCGTTCGGTTCCTGGCGGTGCTCCCTTTAATGTGGCCTGCCACTTGGCCGCATTTGGCGAGAAATTTTTTTTTGATCAGCCGCACCGGTCAGGATCCGCTGCGGTTCCTTGGCACCCTGCTTTGATCTGGCAATAGAATACAACATAGTCCCACCTGGAAATATTTTTACCATCTCCAGGTGTGGCTGCTGCTGGGAGAAGACGAATAAAGGTAAAAGACGGCCGGGTTGGCCATGCAGACAAGCCAGCCCGGCTTGCTCTCAGGAGCGGGTACCGATATCAGCGTATGGGGTCAGAGATGGGCCGATATAGTGGGCGGTTGGCCGGATAAGCCGATTGTGCTTCCACTGTTCCAGGATATGGGCCGTCCAACCAACTGCCCGGCTAATGGCAAAAATCGGAGTGAACAGTTCTGTAGGAATGTCCATGGCGTTGTACAACGGCGCAGAAAAGAAATCCACATTGGGATATACCTTGGAGTGGCTCAGCATGGCCTTTTCCACTTCCAGCGCAATCTCAAAGTAACGGGTTTTTCCAGTCAAGGTGGTGATTTGACGCGCTGATTCCCTCAGTACAGTGGCGCGCGGGTCTACGCAGCGGTACACCCGGTGACCAAAACCCGGCACCTTTTTCTTGTCTGCCAGTTGGCGCTTCACCCAGCCTTCGGCCTTGTAGGCATCTCCAATTTCTTCAAGCATTTTCATGACTTCTGCATTGGCCCCGCCATGGAGCGGCCCTTTCAGGGCAGCGATGGCGCTGGTCATGGCAGAGTAGATGTCGGTCAGGGTGGCGGCAGTCACCCTGGCCGTGAAGGTTGAGGCGTTCAACTCATGATCGGCGTGGAGGATGAAGGCGGTATCCATGGCCTTGACCATGACAGGATCTGGCTCCTTGCCGGTCAGGGTATAGAGAAAGTTAAAGGCAATACCGCAGTTGGAGCGCGGCTCAACCGGCTCATGTCCGCCCCGCAGACGCTGGTGCGAGGAGATGATCAAGGGAATGCGCTCGGTGATGCGCTGGGCCTTGCGCAGAATGGCATCCAGGCGAGTATTACCGCTGTCTGGATCCCAATGGCCCATGGAGGAAACCGCGGTGCGCAGCACTTCCATGGGGGTGGCGGCATGGGGAAACATACGCAAAATCATCACGGTTTCCACTGGCAAGTGCATGGAGCCGGTAAAACCGTCCAGAAAGACCTGAAATTCGGTCAACCCTGGTAAACGTCCGTACCAGAGCAGGTAGGCCACCTCCTCAAAGGTGGAATGCCTGGCCAGGTCAGCCACATCATACCCTCGGTAGAGCAATTGGCCTGCCTTGCCGTCAACCAGGCAGATGGAGGAATGGCAGGCCACCACATCCGCCAGGCCGGCATCGCGGACAATTGCTTCAGTTTCGTTGTTTTCTGACATTGTTGTGGATCCTTATCAAAAAGAGCGTGCAGCGTTATTGGGTTGTAAAAGAGACCGTTCTCTCAGCGGCGATGAATATACCTGTTGCCATCTCGGCGCTGTTGCAGGATGCGGCCAGCTATCAAAACAATGGCAAGGAACACGAAAATCCCAGCGCCAAGCCCGAGAAAGAATTTACCCCAGCCACTGGATGCGCCTTTGGGTTGAGACCCCGGAGCGGTTGCCGCTGTGTTTTGCGGCTCGCCGGCAGCGGTATCTGTGCCCGCAGGGGGAGCGCTGACCTGGCCAGGATCAGTTGGGGCAGGCGGCGGTGCTTGTACTGTTGCCGCTTCTGCAGGCAGTTCGGCCAAGGCCTTGTTCATAATTTTCATGGCCTTGGTGTCCCGCTCCTTGCGGTTACTACTGCCC
>CAZEIT010000008.1:0-13025 GCA_964512515.1 uncultured Desulfobulbus sp. | reverse complement strand
ATCACCAAAGTAATAACGCGCTGACTGCCTTTCGGGGCAGTGGTGGCGATAGAAAAGCCTGCCAGTTGAAAGTAGCCGGTTTTCAGACCATCAACGCCTGGTGGCTGGCCAAGCAGATGGTTGTGGTTGTTCATGGTGAAGGTGTCGTTGCGAAAGCCCCTGGTTTTGGTGCTGGTGTATTTGAGCGCTTCGGGCCGTTTGACCAACTCGCGGCAGAGAATGGCCATATCCTTGGCTGTGGTGATATCCGGCTCCTGACCTTTGGCCGGTGGCAGACCGTGCTCGGTGTGGAAGATGGTGTTGTTCATGCCGAGCTGTTTTGCCGTGGTGTTCATCAGCTCAACAAAGGCGGCTTCACTCCCCGAAATGTGGATGGCAAGTGCGGTGGCGGCATCATTGGCGGATTGCACCATGAGCGCGTATAAAAGCTCTTCCACGGAAAACTGTTCCTTTGGGTCAAGATAGACCTGGGATCCGCCCATCCTGGCCGCTTCAGGCGTTACCTGCACCATATCACCCAGATTGAGCTTCCCTTCCTCAATACGGGTGAGCACGATATAGAGGTCCATCAGCTTGAGCACACTGGCTGGATAGACTCGGGCGTCGGCATTGTCTTCAAAAAGGACATCGCCCGTGGCGGCATTGATGGCAAGGGCAGAGATGTAGGGGGCTTTGGCTATAGATTGCCTGGTGTTTTGTGCGGCCAGCACACTGCTGCAGATGCAGACCAGGCAAAAAACAGTAAGAAGTATATATTTCATGGGCAAAACTCCAAAAAAAGCCGGGACAGGGCAGGGCATGCGGATAGAGATGGCGGGCAACTGCGCACAAGACTGTATACTGCTTAGAACAAGATAAATACCTTTCCAGAACAAATAAAAATACCCGGCAGGGCTGGTGCTGTCAATAAGTCTGCAAGGATCGGCCTGGCCGGCATGGCAACAGGCCAAATACTCTTCAACTGTGCACCAGCAGACAGTCGAAGCGAATGGTCTTGCCTGCAAGGGAGTAATCCGGCCTGATTCCAGCAAGAGCCGGGCCTTTTAATGGTCGTTTGATCACCACCTTGCGTGGACGCGCGTTCAACGCCGCCTGGAGCAGGGCCGCTTCATCCACGCAGGTTTGCTCCACCATCTGCAGAAGCTGAAATTTTTTTTTGACCTTGGCGCTCTTGGAGCGGGGTGGAAACATGGGGTCAAGCAGGATAAGGTCAGGTGGGCAGTCCAGGCGCTGAAGATACGAAATACTGTCGCCAGTATACAGGCGCATGCGGCTGCAGATGGCAACAAGCTCGGGCTGCAATTTTGCCCTTGAAAGGGTATCCTCCAGAAGTGCGGCCACGACAGGATTGTATTCACAGAGCACTACCTCAAAACCGGCGGCAGCCAGGAGCAGAGAATCCTCGCCTAGGCCAGCGGTGGCGTCAAGGGCTAGCGGGACTTTTGCACGTGGATGACGAATCCTGGCGGCTCGCACCAATAGTTCGCCTCCGAGCCGCTGCGCTTGTACACGGGGCAGTAGTTGTGAAAAATCCGGCCGCAGCATGTGCTGACTTGCCATGTCGCTGAGGCCAAGGGCCAGCCCATAAGCATCCAGGCGGAGTACTAAGCAGTTGTGGGGCGGTTGTTCCCAGACAAGCCGGGTTTGCAAGCGCTGCGCCAGATCTCTGGCCTGTTGGCTGAGCAGTTGGTGTGCAGCTTCGTGCGCCCTTCCTGCATCGGCCCATACCAGCGGCAGCTCGGCCGCTCTTTCAGTCAGTACCCCGCTTGCCTCTTTTTCCTTGATCATTGCCTTTTTACCTGCATGCCGGTAAGGTATTTGGGCTACTCATTCCGGTTCCAGATTAAGAAAATGTATCAAGGAGGCAAGGAAAATGCGACGAGCGCGTACATAGAGGTACGTCCTGCGAGCGTTTCCCAGAGCCGACCTAGACAGCACTTTTTGATATGAAGTTGGAATAACAGTTGAAACCTATGCCAGTGTGTTCTTCATGCCTATATCCATTCATGCCATTATTCCTGCCCGGTATCAGTCCAGCCGCTTTGAGGGCAAACCTCTGGCCCTGATCAACGGCAAGCCCATGATTCAGCATGTGGTGGAACGGGCACAGGCTTCGGACCTGGTCGCCCAGGTGGTAGTCGCTACCGATGACGAGCGTATTGCCCAGGTGGTGGAAGGCTTCGGCGGCCGCTGGGTCATGACCAGATCGCACCACAAAAGCGGCACCGACCGTCTGGCCGAGGCGGCTGGTCTTCTCGGGCTTCTTGATGAAGACGTGGTCGTCAATATCCAGGGCGACCAGCCTTTGTTCGCGCCAGCAGTTGTGGCCGAGGTGGCAAGGCCCATGCTGACCGAGCCAGATCTGCCCATGGCCACCCTTATGTACAAAATTACCCGGCCAGAAGAAATAACAAATCCCAACCACGTGAAAACCGTGTTCGATCAGCAGGGCCGGGCGCTCTACTTCTCCCGTGCTACTATCCCTTTTTGCCGCGACGGTGGCGAGAGCGAGGCAGGTTATTATCGGCATCTTGGCTTTTACGCCTACCGCAAAAAATTTCTCGATACCTTTGTCGCTCTGCCCATGGGGCAGTGGGAGCGGCTGGAAAAGCTGGAACAGTTGCGCGCCCTGGAATACGGCTATACCATCCGGGTGGTGCTTACCAGCCACGATTCAGTTGAGGTGGACACACCGGCGGATATCCGCAAGGTGGAAGAGATGCTGGCGCAGGCGCGCGCATAATGCAGAATTCTCCTCAGCTTATTGCTGATCTTATCAAAGACCTGCGTTCCTCCCGCTACAGCGCCCTTGATCTGCTGGCGGAAAATAGCGCCGAAGAAAACCTGGTCTCCCTGTTGCTTGGCGCCAGGGCACAGGCGGTTGCGCCGGGCCTGCTGGGCAAATTCAGCCGCTACCGGGAGTACATGGAGCGCACCGACGCCTCTGGCGTAAAGGTGGTGGTTTTTGGCGGTGGTACTGGTCTTGCCACCCTGATTGGTGGCGACTCTCGCCGGGATGACTGGGCCCAGCGGCCCTTTACTGGCTTAAAACAAATTTTTGCCGACCTGCACAGTGTGGTCTGTGTGACCGATGATGGCGGTTCCACTGGCGAATTGCGCAAGATACTGCCACTGGTCGGGCTTGGCGATTTACGCCATGTGCTTTTGGCCGCCATCCGCCGGGACGCGCTTATTCGCACCTATGCCCTCAGCGAAACCGGCGCGCAGCAACTGGCTCTCACCTTGCACAGCCTTTTCAATTACCGTTTTAGCGAGCCGCCCAGCTCACTTGAGGCACTGCTTGCGGTAAGCAAAATACGTCTTCAGAGCCTGCCTGGACTGCTGCGCGATTTATGCACCGGCCTGCTTGATGCGCTTTTCAGCGATGGCCGCCTGCGTCCGCTGCTGCACCATCCCCAGTGCCTGGGTAATTTGCTTTTGGCCAGCGCCATCTACAAATATCTGGATCCAGACCACAACACCGAAGAGTTGCTGCGCCGGCCGCAGATGCTGCATCTCGCCACTGCAGCGGGACTTGCAGAAATAGTACGGGCACTCGGCATGCCGGATGACGCTGTCCTGCCAGCGGTGCTCACCCCGGCCGAACTGTGCATGCTCTACAGCAATGGAGTTCTTGCCACCAGCGAGGATAAATCCAGCACTGCGCGGCGGCAGTATCCGATTGACCGGGTCATGACCGCTTTCTGCGGTGAGGCGGTTTTGCATCCGCGCCTGCTCAGCCTGATCGCCGAGGCCGATATCCTGCTTTTTGCTCCAGGAAGCCTCTATACCTCCATTATTCCCATTCTGCAGACTCCGGCCGTGGCTGAGGCCATCCGCGCCAACCAGGGAGCCATGAAGCTTCTGGTGGCCAATATCTGGGTGCAGACCGGAGAGACCGATGCCACGCGCGAAGCGCCGGAGCGGAAGTTCTACGTCTCCGATATGATTTGCGCCTATCACCGCAATATTCCAGGCGGTGTCGAAAGTTTATTTTCCCATGTCATTGCCTTGAATATGGCGGATATTCCCAGTTCCGTGCTCCAAGGCTATGCCCTGGAGGCGAAGGAGCCCATCTTTATAGATCGCGAGCGCGTACAGCAATTGGGCTTTGGTTTGATCGAGGCAGCGGTGTTTTCGTGGGATCTGTTGCGGCGACAAAACCGCATCCAGCACGATCCGGATGCCCTGGCCAAGACTATCAAGGCTCTGTGGATTCTGCGCAGTTCTGAACAACTTGGCATTCCCTGCCCAGAGCAACCCCTGCCCGCGCTTGCAGGTGGAGTCGAACAGCGCTGCAATGCACGACCAGTGCCCTGCAGCCGCTATCAGGCTATACAGGAACAGTTGCACAGCCTGGAAACCGGCCGAATCAGTACACTTGCCCAGGCCGAAGCAGAAAGCCCGGAGCCATTGCCTGTACACAGGCAGCGCAGCCTGATGCAGGCTCTGCTTGGCATCCTCTGGCGGCATCCGGATATTCCCTTGGTGCACCTTTTGGCCCCGCAGAGAATTTGGCTGGTTGATACCGCTATCTGGAAACAGGCCCAGGAGTGGGATAATATTTCTTCCACCTATCTGCCCGAGAGCCGCCGCATTCTTATCCGGGAAGACCAGTGCCGGGACGGGCAGCGTTTTGAAATGGCCTTTCTTGTTGCCCTTGGCCAGTCGCTCTTGGGCAATTATGCAGCCAAAAAAAGCATGGAACCGCTCCTGTTTCAGGGCAATGCAGTGGGCCTGCTCTACCGCCTGCAGATGCAGCCGGCGGCACAGTTGGACGGTTTTTTGTCGCATGAGGATATCGGTCAGTACCTGCAGCTTGCCCGTATGCGGCCAAGCCCCAATGAAAGCGGCGTATTTACCCGGGCTGTGAACCTCGGTGAAGGTTTTACTCCGCCGGGTCTTTTTTTTGGCCTCTTTTATGCCTGGTATCTGGATAGCAGTCTGGCTCCGAATATTGACTACAAGATGTCCATCATGCGGCATGAGCAGGCGCGGATGATTCCTGAGCAGATGCGGATGAGCCAGCGTCGTAAAGACACGATTGTTTTTTTCAGGGAAAAGGTTTTCCGGCAAACATAAGGCAGGCAGCCGGCAGGTGGGGCATTGCCAGTGCTGGCGCCGAATTCTTTGCGCTTGCATTATTTTTTGTTGTGAGCATATTTTTAAGACAGTTTTGCGTGTTCTATTCCCTGTTGCCCTGAGTGTTTGATGAAAGTTCTTGTCATAGACGATGATTCCCAAATCCGCCTGATGCTGCGCGAGGTGCTCGTGTGGGCGGGGTATGAGGTGTTTGAGGCGGAAAACGGCCGTGAAGGTCTGCTCCAGCAGCGGCGGCACCCGGTGGACCTGGTCATCACTGACCTGATCATGCCGGAACAGGAAGGGTTGGAAACCATCGCCGCCCTGAAAAAGGAATTTCCAGCGCTCAAAATTATTGCCGTCTCGGGCGGAGGTCGGATCAGCCCGGATATGTATCTGCCCACAGCACAAGAGTTCGGGGCAGACATGGTTTTCAGCAAACCCTTTGACATTCGCCGCCTGAGCGAGGCTGTCAAAGAACTGCTGGCAACCAGCTGATCACGCTGGCCAAACTGTGTAGTTATCGTAACTCCAGTGGCTTCTCGTCCTTTGTCTTTATTCCGCAGTTTTCTCGCCTGTATAGTGCTTGTATGTACCTTGCCCGGAAGGAAAACGGTCCGAACCGTTATGAATTTGTTCTGCGCGAATCCTATCGCCGGGACGACTATTTTGCCTGCCGCGATGTAGCCCGCCTGGGCCAGGATCCTGGCGATTACCTTGTCTACAGCGGTGGCAATGCCTTTCATATCGACGAAGAACTGATCCAGCTTCTGCGCGCCCAGGGGGTTCGTACTCCATATACTGAACTTGAAGACTTGTTCTTCCCCTATGTAGACCCAGAGATTCGCATCCACCTTGAGCCTTTCCGTATGCGCAGCCGCTACCGCAACTGGAAGCGCGCCGACGACAGCCTGCGCAAACGTGCTTTGGAAGAAACCCACGCCTTTGACCGCAGGCGGCTGCACTACCTCAGGCTTGGCCGCAGTTCGGTGCAGGCGGTGGAAAAGACCCCGGCCCTCTACATTTCCCTGCTCGATAAATCACGCGACGAGATTGAACAGCACATCCTTGTGCAGGAGCAGGTTCTGCAGGCCAGGGATTTGCAATACTATCTTTTTTCCATTTTTGACCTGCAACGCTACTTTCAGGAAAGCTATGCCCGCTCCATGCCCCATGCCCTGGAACGGGACAAGGTGGATGGGTTTTTCCTGGAAGAACTGTGCAGGCTGGCCCGGGATGAACGTTTTTGGCAAGGCTATCCCGTTGATTTTAAGAAGAATGTGCTGCCGTACTACCTGCGCCGCTACCTTTTCATGTATTTTGATCTGATTCCGGATGAGTTGCCCCACTGGCGCGCATCCTTCAGCGGTCGTAGCCGCCGCTTCCGCAACAGTGGCAGTAGCGCGCCAGGGCCGGGACAGAATCTGTCCCGCCAGGATGCGCTGGCCATTTTTTCTTTAAGTGCTGCGGACTTGAGCAGCCTGGATAAAAAGTCCCTGACCCGGCTGTACCGTAAAAAGGCCCAGGAGATGCACCCGGACAAGGGCGGCGATGCCGAGGCCTTTATCCGCCTGACCAGCGCCTACGAACAACTCCTGCCTTCCCTGCGATGAAAAGCGGCGCGGCAGGTTCGGAAGAAAAGGCCCGCCTGGGCGCATTGTGGGCCATAGTTGCGCCCATCTTCCGCAGGCATTGGCTGCGGCTGATTTTTGGCCTGGCCACCCTGATTGCGGTTGATTTTCTCCAACTCCTCATTCCCCGCCTGGTTCAGGAAGCGGTGGACGCCCTGGCCACCGGTTCTGCCACCACTGCCCTTCTGGGCCGCATTGCCGCAATTATCCTCCTTTTTGCCCTGAGCATGGCTGGGCTGCGTTTTGTCTGGCGCTACATGATTATCGGTTTTTCCCGTCTCCTGGAACGCAGCCTGCGCAACCGGCTCTTTGATCATCTTTTGCGCATGGATCAGCCCTTTTTCGAGCGTCGTACCACCGGCGATCTCATGGCCCATGCCAGCAATGACCTCAGTGTCATTCAAATGGCTTTTGGCATGGGTGTGGTGGCAGCGGTGGATGCTTTTGTCATGTCGCTGGCCGCCCTGGGATTCATGCTGGTCATTGATGTACGCCTGACCCTGATCGTGCTTTTGCCCATGCCGATTTTGATCTTCTGCACCAAAAAACTCTCCGGCATGCTCCACAACCGCTTTAACCTGGTGCAAGAGCAGTTTTCGCAGCTCACGGAATTTGCCCGGGCCACCCTGGTGTCCATCCGCCTGATCAAGGCCTATAACCTGGAAGGCTTTCAAACCAGGCATTTTGAGCGGCTGGGCAATGACTATGTGGCGATGAACCTGCGCGTTGCCCGGGTGCAGGGGCTGCTCGCACCCACCTCCACCTTGGTGGGCAGCGCGGGTATGCTTTTGCTCCTGTACTATGGTGGTGTCTTTGTTATCGAAGGGCACATCACCATTGGTTCCTTTGTTGCCTTTGTCAGCTACCTGACCATGCTGATCTGGCCGATGATGGCGGTGGGTTGGGTGGCAAATATCGCCCAGCGCGGCATCACCAGCCTGCGCCGGGTGCACAGTGTGCTTGCCACCATACCGAGCGTGGATGGTGTGCGCAGCGGCACTGGCCGCAGCCTTGCCCAGGCAAAAAGAGTCAGCTACCGCTGCCGCAATCTTCATTTCACCTATGAGGGCCTGCAGCAACCAGCCCTTGCCGGCATCGACCTGGAACTCGCGCCTGGCCTCACCGGTCTCACCGGCCGCACTGGCTCGGGCAAGTCCACCCTGTGCAAACTGCTGCTGCGGATGTATCCGCTTGAGCCCGGCATGCTCTTCTTCCAGAATAAGGACGTTACCGCCCTTGATCAGGCCTTTATCCGCAGCCATATCGCCTATGTCAGCCAGGAAACCTTTCTCTTTGCCGACAGCATTGCCGCCAACATTGCCCTGGGTCGACCGGATGCCAGTATGGAGGAAATTCGCGCTGCAGCAGCCCTGGCTGCCATTGATGATGAGATCATTGCCTTCAGCGGCGGCTACCAGGCCGCCATTGGCGAGCGCGGGGTCAAGCTTTCGGGTGGACAGAAGCAACGTATTGCCCTGGCCCGTGCTTTTCTCTGCAGGCGGCCCATGCTCATCGTTGATGATGGTTTGTCTGCCGTGGATGTGGAAACCGAACAGGAGATTATCCGCAATTTGAAAAACTCCCAGGCAGAGAACACTATCTTGCTGATATCACACCGGGTCAATGTCTTGCGCCACTGCGACCGTATTGTGGTTTTTGATGAGGGCCGAATCAGCGGCAGCGGCAGCCACCAGGACTTGCTTGAGCACGGTTTTTACCGGATCATGGTGGAGAAGCAGCGCAACCATGCTTAACTACGGCTATTCAGAAGAAGGCACGTCCGGTTCGGTGCGCGACCTTACCCTGTGGAAGCGCATCCTCACCTACAGCGGCCGCTACAAGGGAGCACTGGCACTTGCGATCATGCTGGCTGTGGCGGTCAGTATTTCCACCCTGATCATGCCGCAACTCATGCAGCGCGGCATTGACGACTATATCCTTGCTACCGGCCAGGCCAGTGATCTGCGCGTACAGGGGCTTGGCCGCATCGTCTTGCAGTACAGCGTGCTGGTTGTGCTGATTTTTATCTGCACCTTTGCCCAGATGGTGCTCCTGGAGTGGGTGGGCCAGTCGGTCATGCACCGTATGCGCCAGGATTTGTTCATTCATCTGACAGGTCTTGATCTGCGTTTTTTTCACAGCCAGCCAGCCGGCCGTCTGGTGACCCGCCTCACCAACGACATCCAGAACATGCACGAGATGTTCACTTCAGTGATGGTGGTGCTGTTCAACGAGGCCCTGAAGCTGGCAGGAATTTTTATCTTCCTGTTCTGGATGAATGCCCGCCTGGCCATGGCTATGTTCATCTTTGCGCCCATTGCCCTGGGCGCGACCTGGCTTTTTTCACGACTGGCTCGCGACCGTTTTCGGGATATCCGCATCCAACTGGCCAAAATCAACGCCTTTCTGGCCGAGAATCTGGGCGGTATCAGCGTGATTCAGGCCTTTGGCGCGCAATTGCGCAGCAGCGCCCTTTTTCACAGCCTTAACGAGGAGTATCTGCGCCGCACCTTCAGCCAGATCAAGGTTTTTGGTATTTTCATGCCCTTTACCGAGATGTTGGGCTCAGTAGCCATTGCAGTGATTGTCTGGTATGGCGGCGGCGAGGCCCTGCGCGGCAGCCTGACCATCGGCGAGCTTGCGGCCTTCATTACCTATATGCGCCTCTTCTTCCAGCCTCTCAGGGAACTGTCGCAGAACTATTCCATTGTCCAGTCGGCCATGGCTTCGGCTGAGCGTATTTTTGAAACCCTGGACACCCGCCCGGAAATTCTGCCCCACGTGCGGGAAGATGTCATGCCGCCTGCCGCCACCACTGGAGCAGGAGTAAGCGGCTGTGAGATTCAGTTTAAGGATGTGGATTTTGGCTATAACCCAGACGAATTGGTGCTGCGTGGGGTGAATCTGACCATCAGCCCCGGTGAAACCGTGGCCCTGTTGGGAGCAACCGGTGCGGGCAAGACCAGCATGATTTCCCTTCTGAGCCGTTTCTACGATCCACTTGCAGGCGCGGTTCTGGTTTGCGGTCAGGATATCCGCACCATGGCGCTGAAAGACCTGCGCAGCCGTATTGGTCTGGTCATGCAGGATATCTTCATCATGCCGGATACGGTGCTGGCCAATATCATCCTGGATCAGCCCCACGATGAGGCCCGGCTGGAGGTTATTCTCGGCCAAACCGGGCTGCACCGTTTCATCGAGCGTCTGCCCCAGGGCCTGCAAACCCGTATTGGCGAGGGAGCGCTCAGCCTTTCCTTGGGAGAAAAGCAACTGCTTTCCTTTGTGCGCGCTCTGTACCGCGATCCTGAAATTTTGATTCTGGACGAGGCCACCGCCTCCATTGACTCTGAATCGGAAAACCTGTTGGAGCAGGCCATTTCCGCAGGCTTTGCCAACCGCACCTCGGTGGTGATTGCCCACCGGCTTTCCACCATTCGCCGGGCAGACAGAATCGTGGTGATGGATCAGGGCCGGATTGTTGAAATCGGCCGCCATGATGAACTGCTGGCGCGGGATTCTCGCTACCGGGAACTGGTGCGGATCGATCTGCAGGAAGCTTGAGTGGCTGCTACTATAGAACTTGTCAGGCCGGCTTCGGCCCTTGCGGTTTCGTTCCTGGAATAGGTTTTTAGCAAAACAGGCACAAAAAGAATGGAATACAGGCGGCTTGAGTGAGCTTAAACCGCCTGTATTGTTTTGATCACAGGCATTTGGCAAGCGCCGCGGCAGCCCGACGCAGATGCCTCTTTTCTGCCTGGGCAATACTCAGGAAAACTTCGGACACGCTATCTTCCCGAAAGCGCTGCGCCAGAGTGCGGTAAAGATCGTAGGCGGCATACTCAATCGCCAGGGCGAGTTCATACACCACGACACAGGGTTTGCCGCCCGGGCGTGCCAGTTCCGCCTCAATGTTTTCCCGGGAAAAACCCCCTTCAATAAGATCAGCCGGCACCTTGCTGTAAAGCACTTCAAAAGCGGGCAGGTCTTCCTGGCACTGCTGCATGGCCTTGTAGAGCAGGCGGGCATGGGCGGTTTCCTCGCTGGCCATTTCTTTCAGAGGCCCGGCCCAGCTTTCGTCTGCATATTGGCTCAGCATAGTTTCGTAGATATTGGCCGCGCCACGCTCCAGACTCATGGCCTGCAGCAGGCTTTCCGCCTGGTTATCCATGGGCGGAAAGAGGTGCAGGCGAGGTCGCTCAGGCAGAACCACGCCCTGCCAGCCAATGATACCGCCGCTCAAATTGAGCATGTCGCCTTTAAATTGCCGCATCCCGGCCAGAACCGCTGCCGCTGCCCGTGAACGGATGCCGGAGCGGCAGTAGAAAACGATGTTGCGATCCTGCGGCAACTCGTCGATCCGCTCGGGCAAATCCTGCAATGGAATCAGAGTTGCGCCCGGCAGGTGGCTGGCGCGGTATTCCTCGGGCTGACGCACATCCACCAGCAGATATTCCTTTTCCCTGCTGCGGGCCTGCATGGCCTCGAACTCCTCGTTAGTGATATCACGCATGCTCATAGTTGTTTGATCCTGGTGTAACCAAAGGTTTTTTCTGGATTAAGCCGTCTTTTTTAGTCTGAGTGTTTATTTCCTACTCAATTTGTAAAGAGGTATCTATTTTTATCGCCGGAAAAATAGGCAAATACAATCTTTTTTTGTAGCTGTGTCAGCTTGCTCTTTCAGATGGATGGCTGGGCTGCGGGCAATGGTTCAGTGTGGAGCACCACCGCAAAAGCGGAGAAAAAGACCCAGGCCTGGTCACCCAGGTCAAGCGCCAGCGCCTCTGTGGCCGGACGTGAGAGCAGGGCGCAGAACTCGATGCCGTCTTTACTTCGCACAATGTATTCCACAATCAGCGAGCCGGCTGTCATGCGGATGATTTCACCGCTGAAGCAGTTATCCGCGCCCAAGGCCTGCCCGGAACCGACCCGGCAAAGGTGCAGCCAGGGGGCCTTGATTTCCGCGGTCACCAGACGGCCTTCCCGCAGTTGCAGCCGTTTGAGGCTGCCAACCGTGATGATGGCTCGCAGGCTCCCTTGGCCAATCGTACTGATTTCTACCAGAGCCTGAATCGTCCCCTGCTGAATGGCCGTGACCCTACCGTACAGGGTGTTGCGCGCGCTACTTAGTTGCTTGCCTTCCTGCTCCACAAACCAGGCAGTCATGTCTTGCAGGGCCGCATCGTCAAAGGGGGTGTAGGCTGTGGCCTGACCAAGAAACTTTTGCACCGCAGGCAGGGGCACATGGCCCTGCATCAGTTCAACCGCCCGCGCCCGGCGAATCATTTCCGGACTGCCGAGTTGCTTGGCAAAGCCACAGTCTTCAGCCCGCTCATAAAACTTACGCCGTACAAAGGCAGGGTCAACCCGCAGGCCATGGCGGGCTAAATATTCACAAAAAGAGCTGTCCTGCAGGAACAACCGTACTTCCCCACCAATATGTTCTCCCAGGGCAATGCTGCGCGCGCCTTTGCCATCCCCGCCTGAAATGTGCAGGCTATTGTCCTTGCTGCTAAACGCCTGGCTCAGCTCCAAGGCCAAGACCTCGTTCAGTTTAACGCCCCCGTAGCGAATCAGTAAAAAAATCAGCAGAATGCGGCGTCTGGCCAAAAGCTTGTCTGCTCGGCCTGTCTCGGCCCAGTTGCGGAAGGATGCCTCCATGACCGCAAGCTGGCTGCTATTCAAAAAGCTGCTGTCCTGCTGGGCTGCATCGTCGTTCAAGTGCTGGGTCATGGGATGAACAGGGGGAGGATGGCTCTGAAAGATGAGTGCGCGCCTGATGGTTGGCTGGATTATTTTGTTCCTTAGCGCAGTGATCTGCCCCTCTTTGTACCATAAAGGCGCAATCTTAACCAGTGGATGAAAGCGCTTGACGCCCGGCAAACAGCAAGGTATATAGGAGAAAAAGACACGAAAATAAAAAATATCGTGTCTATACGAATGCCCAAGCAACAACAAAGGAGGAAGTCATGTATTTTCCCCTGTCTGGAGTCACTGTCGACCCTTGGCTGCCGCCGCTTGTTGCCTTTGTCATCTCCTTTTTTACCTCCATGGGCGGTATTTCCGGGGCCTTTCTTTTGCTGCCCTTTCAAATGTCTGTTCTCCACTACACCCATCCCTCGGTCAGTTCCACCAATCAGCTCTACAACATTGTCGCCATTCCGCCGGGCGTGTACCGCTACTGGCGTGAAGGACGCATGCTATGGCCGCTGACCTGGACGGTGGTGCTCGGCACCTTGCCAGGTGTGCTCATTGGTGCGCTGGTGCGGGTAAACGGTCTGCGTGATCCAAAAAATTTCAAGCTCTTCGCCGCCG
>CAZEIT010000007.1:0-19813 GCA_964512515.1 uncultured Desulfobulbus sp. | reverse complement strand
GAACACCGCCTGATCGACGATATGGTGGCCTGCGCCCTCAAGTGGGAGGGCGGCTTTGTCTGGGCCTGTAAAAACTATGACGGCGATGTCCAATCCGACACCGTGGCCCAGGGTTTTGGTTCGCTTGGTTTGATGACCTCGGTGTTGCTTACCGAAGATGGTAAGACGGTCGAGGCCGAGGCCGCGCATGGCACCGTCACCCGCCACTACCGCGAACACCAGAAGGGCAACCCTACCTCCACCAATCCCATTGCCTCCATCTTTGCCTGGACACGCGGCCTCTGGTACCGGGGCAAGTTTGATGGCAATGCCGAGTTGATCCGCTTTGCCGAGCAACTGGAGAAGGTCTGTGTGGAGACCGTGGAATCCGGCTTTATGACCAAGGATCTGGCCATTTTGGTGGGGGGTGGGCAAAAGTGGCTGACCACCCAGGAATTTCTTGCCAAGCTGGATGAAAATTTGCACAAGGCCCTGGCCTGAGCCAGAGAGTTTTTATGGATACCAGCATGGAAACTATCAGTTGGGCGGATTTTGCCAAGATAGAGCTGCGGGTGGGCACAGTGGTGGGTGTGCAGGATTTTCCCGAGGCGCGCAAACCCGCCTATATTGTGGTAGTGGATTTTGGCCCAGAGATTGGTTTTAAAAAATCCAGCGTGCAAATTACCACCCTCTACCGCAAGGAAGACCTAGTGGGCAGACAGGTGCTGGGCGTGGTCAATTTTCCACCCAAACAGATTGGCCCGCACCGATCCGAATGCCTGGTTACCGGCTTTGCCGACGCGGATGGCGCGGTGGTGCTGGCCATGCCCGAACGTCCTGTAGCCAACGGCAGTAAGCTCTTTTAATTTCAATTCCAGATCAACGGAAATGAATCAAGAAGGCGAAGAAAAGACGACGAGCGCGTATATATGGCTACTTCGAGGAGAATTTTCCGATGCCGACACAGATAGCTCTTTGGTATGGGATTGAAACAACTCTTCAAACACCTGGCCGCTGCTCACTGGTCATGCAGCGGTGGCTCGCCTCGCAGTACTGCAATTTCTCCCAATCACAGAGAAACAAAGGGAATAAAAGCGTGAGATTCTCCTCCAAATCGTACCTGCATACCTGAATATGGGTTGGATATACCTTCTTATTGCCGGTGTTTTTGAAATTGCCTGGCCTGTCGGCCTGAAACTGGCGCAGACCCAAGCCCACCGGACAGGCGGTCTTGCCATGGCCATTATCGGCATGGCCCTGAGCGGCTACTTCCTCTACCTGGCGCAAAAGGGCATTCCCATCGGCACTTCCTACGCCGTCTGGACCGGCATTGGCGCGGCAGGCACCTTCCTGGTGGGCATCGCTTTCTTTGGCGACCAGCTCAATTTCATGCGCAGCCTGGGCGTTCTGCTCATCATCGGCGGGGTTATCACCCTTAAGGCTGCGCATTAACCTTCATGCTACAGATGGGTTCTCCAACTCTCATCCTCCATCATGGGCTGGAAGAACATGATATACGGACCGCGCAGGATATTGGCCATAACCCCGTCATCGTGGATCTTCCGAATTCTGTGATTAGCCAAAGTCTTACCGAATCCTAAGCGCGCCAGCTCCGGCGCATCCCATTCGGTGTGGATGAGGTATTCGTTTGGCGTTGGCTTGGCATCCGGCGTTTTGAACAGGGGCACCGGCTTGTCCGGCGGATTGCCGCCCAAGGTTTGCAGGGATTGCGCCATGGAATCCGGATCGAGCATGAAGCTCCCCAGCGCGCAGACCCCGATTTGCTTGAGTACCATGTAGCCCAGAAAGCCGGGAGAATCGGCAATGGCCTGTATGGTTTCGCTCACGCCCTTTTCAAAGGCTTTTTCGCGGCCCGGCGCGACCGTATGCTCGGTTAGGGCCACACAGCGTTGCGGCATGGAAAAGCGGACGAAATCCTTGGTTTTCAGGATATCGTAGGCCAAATCAGCCACCTGGGCCATTGAGCGCACCGGCGGCATCTTTGCCTCCACAACTTCAAAAACCGGTTCCCAAGGCCCTTCCACCACCATACCCATACAACTGCCGCACAATTCAAAAATACGGTTAAATTCCTTGACGTGAAAATCATCATGATCCTGCCATGACTTCCACATGGTGTACTGGTAGTTGCGCAACGGATTCAGTGTTTCCTCCATATGCACGGAAGCACCGCCATAACGGCCCGCCATGGGGAAAACCCCGGTTTGAATCTGGGCCTGGAAACCCAAAAAGCCGGGATGACTGGCAGTGGTGATGCACACACGCGGGCCAACCTGTTGCATCAACTCCATGCTTTGTTCATTGTTTGCCACTTTAGACATATTGATTGCCACATAGATCGGACTGCCTTTACCCATGTCTACCTCCGTTCAGAATCGAAACAAGTGACGCATCTCTTTTCTTCAAACCACAGTATGAACAAAATAACACCTAATTAACGCGCCATACACCTACATGATTTCCGGTATATTTCTTGTATGTGCATAAGAATCATGCATTGGAAGAAGCAGTGTATTTTAATGGTCAACAAATATGCCTGAACAAGAGACTTGTATAAGGAAAAAATGATCATGCAATCAACCCGTTGTCCGCCAAAAAAATGAAGTTCTGACACTTTAATGACTCCCCTCTTCGGCAATAGCATTCACGCTTTCCACGTACCTTTTTTGGCATCTTATTTTCCTGTACATGAGATTGATCTATGCAACTTTCAGAAATAAAAAAGAGTACCATATATAAAGCCACTGTTTCATGGATCAGCAATCGTAACATGAGCGTGTCCGCTTCCTTGGCCTATTACTCGCTCTTCTCACTTGCGCCCATATTGGTGCTGGCCATTTCCATTGCCGGTATTTTCTTTGGTATGGAAGCGGTGCAGGGACATTTGATGTTTCAGTTTGAAGGACTGCTTGGTAGAGACGGGGCGGGATTATTGCAGGATATGATTAAATCCAGCTATCTATCCGAAAACAACATACTGGCGCTTGGCGTCAGTATTGGCGGCATATTAATAGGCGCAACTGCGGTATTCTCTGAACTATCTGCAGCTTTTAGGCGTATTTTTAATGAGGAAAGAAAATACCGCTGGGCCTGGATGAGTTTTATCATGGAGCGATTGTATGGTCTGGTGCTGGTGGTGGGCATAGGCTTTATCACCATAACCTCCCTCATTGCCAGCGCGGTCATAGCTGCATTATCGAAATTTATGACCTCATTCTACGGCAATACCGATATCATTATAACTTTGATCAATATCTTTTCTTCACTGGTCATAACGATACTCATCTTCTACATGATGTTTGCCATCATGACCCCGGTGACCCTGCCCAGAAAAGTCCTTTTTTTGGGCAGCCTGAATACCGCGATTTTTTTTGAATTGGGAAAACATGCCATCGGTTTGTACATTGGCCACAGTTCCACTGCCTCAGTCTTTGGCGCTGCTGGAACCCTGGCCATCCTGCTCATCTGGCTCAACTATGCCGCCATGATCATCCTGTTCGGCATTGAATTGACCAATGTTCTGTATCTTGAATCACAACCGGCAGACAGGCGGGAAACACATAAGAATATCGAAACAAAACAGGATGATGCATAAATTTTTAGCCGCACGGCCTGCCTTATTCCGTTTCCAGATCAAAGATGATATCAAGGAGGCGAGGCAAATGCGACATAGGCGTACATGAGGCGCGTCCTGCTAGCATTTGGCAGAGCCGACACAGATAGGGCTTTGATATGAAAATGCAATTATCAAGACAGGGTAGATTCTCAACCCCACCTGCTCAATAACTCTCTTTTGTTCCACATCATTTGTAAAAAATATGCACGGCCTGAAGCTGCCGTGCAGGTGCACCCGCTGTCTCTCCCCAATTTTTTTAAGTCAACTCGTCGCATACAACTGGCATTACCAATTCAAGTTACCGTTTCTGCGTTTTTTCGTTGCAAATGCACATAAAACAGAGACGTCCACGCCCCTGAATCCGTCTTGAAAATGCCCAGGCAAAGCATTTTCTCCTGTTTTTTTTCAAAAATACCTGCTAGATACCTCGCATAAGCAGTCATTATGATTTCCAGTTGCAATCCTGATATGCTGAAACGTTGCTTACCTCTTTACCTCTTCATTTCTTTGCTGGCCGGCTGCACAGCCGAAACCAACTGCCAGCAAAGCCTGCGCGACAAATGTCTAAGCTGTCATGGCAGTGCCACCACCTGCGCCAAGCTGGGTGCAAGTGAACGGCAATGGCTGCAGACCATTGACGCGATGATCACCCTGAAAGCCGATGTTTCTCCCCAAGAGCGTACCAGTTTGGCTCGTTGTCTCAGCAGTGCCAACTCCTCCGATGTCCAGCGTTTCTGCGATTCCAATTAAGGTTGCCAACTTGATTTTTTGTCTAACTACCTGCTTCATCTCTCTTAACCCAAGGAGTATGTAATGACCGAGGATGTACACCTACCTGCTTCATGGCCTGGCGGCGTGACCCGCCGTAGTTTCATGAAATTCTGTACAGCCCTTGCTGCCGGTATGGCCCTGCCGGCGAGCATGGCTCCGCGTATTGCCCACGCTATAACCGACCCGCAGCGGCCACCGGTTATCTGGCTGCACGGCGCGGAATGCACCGGCTGCAGCATGTCTCTTTTGCGGGCAGAGCACCCAACTGTGGAAAAGCTCATTTTTGACCTTATTTCCCTGGACTTTCACGAGACCCTTGAAGCGGGCGCAGGACATCAGGCCGAGGCATCTCTCGCCCGCACCATTGAGAGCAACTATGGTAAATTCATTCTGATCATTGAAGGGGCAATCCCCCTGCAGGACTCCGGAATTTATTGCCGAATAGCGGGCAAGAACTTTGTTGACAGCGTCAAGGAAACTGCTGCCGCTGCAGGTGCGATCATTGCAGTTGGCTCCTGCGCCAGCTGGGGTGGAGTAGCTGCCATGTCACCCAACCCTACGGGTTGCGTCGGGGTGCAGGAGGTTTTACCGGGCAGACAGGTGGTCAACGTGCCTGGTTGTCCGCCAAATCCCTACAATCTGCTCTCCACCATCATCCACTACCTTACCTTCAACAAACTGCCTGCACTGGACGCCAAAAACCGGCCCAAGTTCGCCTATGGACGCCTTATTCACGAACATTGCGAACGCAGGCCGCACTTTGACAACGGCCGCTTTGCGCGCGAATTTGGCGATGAAGGCCACCGCCTCGGCTACTGCCTTTATTATCTGGGCTGCAAAGGGCCGGTCACCTATGCCAACTGCTCCACCGCCCAGTTTGGCGATGCAGGTTCTGGCTGCTGGCCGGTAGGAACCGGCCACCCCTGTTTTGGCTGCACCGAGCAGGGCGTGGGCTTTAACATGCCCCAGTTCAGCACCAGCCCGGTGCTGCATGCCACCCCCAATGCCGGTCATGCCCCTATAACGGTTGAACGCGGCGAGGGCGTTTCTCCGGGCGCAGCCGCACTCATGGCGGGCGTGGGTGGCGCTGCAATTGGCGCAGGCGTTGTTTTTGCCGCCAAGTTAGGCAACAAGGAAGAACACCATGAAGATGAAAAGGCGTGACCTCTTAAAAGGAATGGCGGGCGGGCTGGCCCTGGCCGTCTTGGATGCGCCGGGCGAGAGTGAAGCCCGCACCATCCAGGCCCTGCCGCCCGAAGCCTTGGGCATCCTGTACGATTCAACCCTGTGCGTGGGCTGCAATGCCTGCATGGCCGCCTGCAAGGAGGCTAATCATATGCCGGCGGAATCCGGCTCTGCAGAGCAGATCTGGGATAACCCTGTTGACCTGTCGGCCAAAACCCTCAACATCATAAAAAAATACGAGCATGGTTCCGCTGCCCGTAAGGATGTGGAAACCGATGGCTACGCCTTTATCAAACGGCAGTGTCTGCACTGTATCGATCCATCCTGCGTCACTGCCTGCCCGGTTTCAGCCCTGACCAAGGACAAGGAAAACGGCATTGTTAGTTACGATAAGGATATCTGCATTGGCTGCCGCTACTGCCAGATCGCCTGCCCCTACCATATTCCTAAGTTCGAGTGGGATGTAGCCTACCCAGAAATCGTCAAGTGCCAGCTCTGCTCGCATTTGATCGAGCAGGGCGGTATTTCCGCCTGCTGTTCGGTCTGTCCCACAGGGGCGTCCCTGTTTGGTCGGGTAGAAGACCTGATTGAGGAGGCCAGACGGCGTTTGCAAATGGCTCCCGGCAAAACCTATGCCTTCCCGGTATCGTCCATGGATTCCGGCAAGAGCCACACCTTTACCGCGCCAAAATACATTCGCCACATCTACGGTCAGGAAGAGCTGGGCGGCACCCAGGTGATGTATCTGTCTGCGGTGCCTTTTGAAAAATTCGGCCTGGATTCCTTTCCGAAGGAATCTTTTGTTTCCATGTCCAGTGGTATTCAATACGCCATTTACAAGGGCATGGTCTACCCCTTGGTGGTTCTGGCGGCCCTGATGTTCATGGTGAAAAAAAATAAGAACGTCGAAACACCAGATGCCAACTCCCCTGCCCCACGGCAGGATCAGGATCTCCTTTCACAGCGAGGTGACGATCATGAGTGACGCCAAACCGCTTGGCGGCAGAATCCTGACGCCGACGTTTCTCGTCTGCCTGCTGGTTATCGGTGTGGCAGGCTACTATACCTATAAACGCTTTCTTCTGGGCATTGGCGCGGTTGCCAACCTGAACGACGGCTTTCCCTGGGGCTTGTGGATTTCCTACGACGTGGTGGTCGGCAGCGCCTTTGCCTGCGGCGGCTACGTAATGGCGCTGATGGTCTATGTTTTTAACGGCGGCCGTTTCCATCCCCTGGTGCGGCCTGCGCTTTTGGCCTCAATGTTTGGCTATAGCCTGGCCGGTGTTTCGGTACTGGTCGATATTGGCCGGTACCTCAACGTGTACAATCTTTACCTGCCCTGGCAGATCAACCTGCATTCGGTCATGCTGGAGGTGGCCTTGTGCATTACCACCTATGTCTTTGTCATGTGGCTGGAATTTGCGCCGGCCTTTGTCGAAAAATGGAAACTGAAAAAGTTTGGCGCGATACTCGACAAGGTGGTCTTTGTTCTCATCGCCCTGGGCGTGCTCCTGCCCACCATGCACCAGTCGTCTCTGGGCACCATGATGCTGATGGCGGGCTACAAGCTCTCGCCCTTGTGGCACACCAGCACCCTGCCCCTGCTCTTTTTGTTCACCGCGCTCTTCATGGGCTTTGCCATGGTGATTTTTGAGGGCACGTTATCCACGCGTATTTACAGACTGGGCGACGAGACCCATCTGCTGGCAAAAATAGGTAAAATCATCGCCTACCTGATCGGCATCTACCTCATCTTGCGACTGCAGAATATCTTTGTGCGCGGCGCCATGCCCGAGGCCTTTTCCGGCAGTTTTCTAGGCTACATGTTCCTGCTGGAAAATGCGCTGCTTCTGGGCGGTATGCTCATCCTGGCGTATCCCGGCTACCGCCACAGCCCGCGCCTGCTCTTTATCGCCGCAGTGCTGGTGCTGTGCGGCGGCGCGCTCTTCCGCTTCAACACCTATATCATCGGTTACAACCCTGGCACAGGCTGGAAGTATTTTCCTTCAATTGGTGAACAGATGATCACCTATGGCCTCATTGCCCTGGAAATTGCCGGTTACATGCTTTTTGTCAAAATTTTCCCTGTCTTCAGCGCCAGCCACAAGTCTGCCGCACCTATACCTGTTAAGGAGTAACCCATGGCGGAACAAATCGTTGTTGATCCAATAACCCGTATAGAAGGTCACCTGCGCATTGAATGCGAAGTGGACGGCGGCCAGGTGCAAAGCGCCCGTTCCATCGGCACTATGTGGCGTGGCCTGGAAAACATCTTAAAAGGTAGAGACCCGCGCGAGGCTTGGCTGATTGCCCAGCGCATCTGCGGCGTGTGTACCACGGTGCACGGCCTGGCCTCGGTGCGTGCAGTGGAAAATGCCCTTGATCTGGAAGTGCCGGTCAATGCGCAGTATATCCGCAACCTCATTGTGGGCGCGCACTGTCTGGCAGATAATATGATCCATTTCTACGTGCTGTCAGCCTTGGATTGGGTGGACATTGCCTCAGCCGCCCTGCATGCGGACCCGAAAGAGGCCTCTGCCCTGGCACAGCAGCTTTCCCCCTGGAAACGCAACAGCGCCCAGGAATTTGCCGAGGTACAGGCACGCCTGAAAAAGCTGATCGACTCCGGCCAGCTTGGCCCCTTTGCCAGCGGTTACTGGGGCCATCCGGCCATGCGGCTTGAGCCCAATGTCAATCTGGTTGCAGCGGTGCACTATTTTCAGGCCCTGGAATATCAACGCAAGGTTAACAAAATCGTCACCATTCTTGGCTCAAAGACACCGCACATCCAAAACCTGGCCGTGGGCGGCGTTGCCAACCCCATTAACCTCGACAGCCCGGCCACCCTCACCCTGGAGAAGCTCTACTATATCAAGACCCAGATTGATGAGGTGCGGGATTTTGTCAGCCAGGTGTACACCGTGGATGTGGCCACCATTGCAGCCTTCTATCCGGAGTGGTGCGGCTACGGCAAGGCCGATGACGGCAACTACCTGTCTGTTCCTGAAATGCCGCAGGACAGCAAGAACATGAACTTTACCCTGCCAGGCGGCTATATCAAGGGAGGCGATCTTGCCAGCTTCCGCAAGATCAGCACCGCACACGATCCGTATTTTGAGGATAACGTCAAGGAAAGCGTCAAGCACTCCTTTTACGCCGGCGACTGGACGCGCGCGCCCTACGTAGAAGAAACAGAACCTGCCTACACGCCGGATGGCAGCCAAGGCAAGTATTCCTGGGTCAAGTCGCCCTCCTTCCTCAACGAGCCCGCCCAGGTAGGCCCGGTGGCGCACGTACTGGCCATGTATGCGGCCAAGTACCCGCCTGCGCTCCAGGCCATTGAACGCATGCTTGGCAATATCTCGGCCATTGGCAAGGAGAGTCAGACCGTTGATATTCTGCCTTCGACCATGGGTCGTCATATTGCCCGCGCCATCCGGGTGGATATTATGAAGGACACCATGGCCGAGCACTGGGAGGCGTTGATCAACAACATCAACTCCGGCGACTTTACCACCTGTAACACACCCAGCTTCCCCGAAGGCGAATTGCGGGGAGTTGGCTTCCACGAGGCGCCCCGAGGCATGCTGTCCCACTGGGTGGTGATCGAAAACGGTAAAATCCGCAACTATCAGTGCGTGGTACCGAGCACTTGGCTGGCCTGCCCCAAAGGCACCAATGACGAGCCCGGCTACTACGAACGCTGTCTGGTTGGCAACCCCATTGCAGACCCTGAAAAACCGCTGGAGGTGCTGCGCACCATCCACTCCTTTGACCCCTGCATGGCCTGCGCAGTTCACCTGGTGGACGGCAAGCGCATGCCGCTTGGCAAGGTGCGGGTTCTGTAAAAATTCATGGAAACACTTGTACTTGGTATCGGCAACCTGCTCCTCAGCGATGAAGGAGTGGGTTGCCGCTGCGTTGAGGAACTGGAACGCCGCTACGTGTTGCCGCCTGCAGTGCAATGCGTGGATGGTGGCACAGCCGGTTTTGAGCTACTGCCCCTGATAGAAGATGCCCAGACCCTCATCATTATTGACGCCCTTAAGGACGGACGCCAGCCCGGCACCGTGATTCTTGTGGAGGATGAAGCGGTGCCGCGCCTCATGCTGACCCGCACCTCACCTCATCAGATAGGTATATGCGAAGTGCTTGCTACGGCTCAACTTACTGACAAGGTACCGCAACGCCTTTTACTCTTTGGCATTGAGCCCAAGAACCTGGAAGTGGCCGTAGGCCTGTCGCCAGAAGTTAGCGAAGGGCTGGAAAAGGCCCTGCATGCGGTGGTTGACACCCTGCGCGCCATGGGCCATGAACTGAGCACACGCTGATCCTTCCGTTTTCTCGTTTTCTATCCGCATATTTTGGTAGCACTCATTGAACAGCGCTCCTGGAGCCGGTATGGCTCATGAGCGCTGTTTCTCTCCCTGAATGGTTTGCTATCGTTGTCCTGATCAACGCTCATTCCAATTCCCTGTCAAAGCCCTATTGCTGCCAGTTCCGGCAAATCTCGCAGGACATGCTCCGCGTATGTCCGTCTGACTCGCATGTACCTCCTCCTTGATTCATTTCCGTTGATCTGGCAATGGATTGCTCTCTGCCACAGCCCAGATTGACCCTAATCTGTTTTTCATTTTATGCCTGCCGGATCTTGCTGCAAGTCAAGTATATTTTTGACAAACACCTTGATTTGACTGGATAAAAGCTTCTATCTCACAGAAAATTCATTCTTTTTCATCTTCAAATATTTCTTGCCATTGCCGCCCCAATGCATTATGAGGAAGCATTCTTCACCTATTAACATATATGTAACACTCCAGATTGCCAAACGAGTGCATTGCAAAACAGGAGGCTCAACACACTGCGATTCCGCATAATTCCGTACATATATGACCCGCTCCATCAGGCCGTTACAATGGGTTTATGAACAGAAAAGGCCGTTAGCTCAACGCACCTGGCCTGCTGTTCGCTGTCCGTTCCAGACCGTTTGTAGTATTGCTGTCTTTGACTGGCAACAATACACAACCCAGAGAGAACATCAACAGGGAGGTAGCTAATGGAATTCAAGGGCCCGTATCCCCAGGATACTCTGTTCAGCAGCATCAACCGCAGAGATTTCATGAAATTCTGCACCGCTGTGGCTGCCACCCTGGGCCTGCCCATGTCAGCGGGAGTAAAAATAGCAGAGGCCGTAACCTCACCCGAGCGGCCGCCAGTTATCTGGCTATCTGGGCAGCAGTGTACCGGTTGTGTGGAAATGCTTTTACGCACAGACCATCCCTCCATTGACAGTCTCATCTTTAACCTCATCTCGCTCGAATATTCGGAAACCCTGAATGCCGGTTCCGGCCATCAGGCCGAGGCCGCCCTGCAGCAATCTATTGAACGCTACACAGGCAAATTCATTTTGGTGGTGGATGGCTCCATCCCAGTCAAGGACGGCGGTATCTACTGCCAGATAGCGGGCAGACCAGTACTTGATATCCTCAATGAAATGGCGACACAGGCCGCTGCCGTTATCGCCATTGGTTCCTGCGCTTCCTGGGGCGGAATCCCTGCCGCTGAGCCCAACCCGACAGGCGCAACCCCGGTGCACGCGGTTCTCAAGCCCAAGGGCATAAGCGTTGTCAATATTCCCGGCTGCCCGCCCAACCCGTACAACCTCCTCTCCACGGTCATCCACTTCCTCACCTTTGGCAAACTGCCGGAACTGGACGACAAAGGCCGGCCAACCTTTGCCTACAACCGTCTTATCCATGAAAATTGCGAGCGCCGCCCCCATTTTGATGCGGGCCGTTTTGCCGAGGAATTTGGAGATGAGGGCCACCGCAAGGGGTACTGTCTCTACAAACTTGGCTGCAAGGGTCCGGAAACATTTAACAACTGCTCAATCGTCCACTACAACGACACCATTGGCTGCTGGCCCGTAGGAACGGGTTGCCCCTGCTTTGGCTGCTCTGAGGAAAAGGTTGGCTTTCATGTGCCCCTGTTCACCAAATCCAAAGTGGCCTACCCCACCCCGCCCAACCAGTTTACCGAGGCAGTGCCTGAGCGCGGCAATGGCGCGGTGAAATTTGCCTATGGCGTTGCCGGCGCTGCGGTAGGCGCTGCGGTTGTGGCCGTGGCCAAACGCGACGGAGACAAAGAAGACCAAAAATCCTGATCAACCCTACAGGAGTACGCTCTTATGGCTATCAACAGACGTGATTTCCTGAAATTTTCGGCAGGTGCAGGGCTTTTGGCCGGAGCCGGGGTTGAAACCGCTGCGGCGGCCACGGAAAAGCCACCTGAAATGCCCAAGGATGCGGTCGGTATCCTCTATGACGCTACCCTGTGCATTGGCTGCATGTCCTGCATGGTTAACTGTAAAAAAACGAATGCAGAACCAGGCGGCGCACTCTATCACAGAGAAACCGAGGGCCAGATACCCTACGAATTTCCCAAGGAAGGGGATGCCATCTACGATGCGCCCAGCCGCCTTTCCGACAAGACCCTGTGCATCATCAAGGCCTACCGTGCAGGCGACGAGGCAGTGGAACCGGGCGTGCCCAAATCCTCTTTTATCAAACAGCACTGCCTGCACTGCATAGACCCGCCCTGTGTGTCGGTATGCCCGGTCAAAGCACTGCAGAAACAGCCTGATACCGGCATTGTCACCTATAACAAGCAACGCTGTTTTGGCTGCCGTTACTGCCAGATTGCCTGCCCCTTTGGCATTCCCCAGTATGAATGGAGTAAGGCCGCTCCTTCAGTGGTGAAGTGCCAGCTCTGCAACCACCGTCTGGCCCAGGGCAAATACTCCGCCTGCTGCGAGTTCTGCCCGACTGGTGCTTCCATTTTTGGTCGGGTGGAAGATCTGCGTGAAGAGGCAAAACGCCGCCTTAGCCTCAAACCAGGGGATACTTACAACTATCCGGTCCAGCATGTGGACGGCCGCCAGGTTACCGAAAACGTGGTGCCCCGCTACGTGGATCATGTCTACGGCCTGAATGAGGCGGGCGGAACCCAGTACCTCTTTCTAGCCGGGGTCGAATTCAACAAGCTGGGTTTTAACCCGCGTATCAGCAACATGGTCTACCCGCGTCTGACCTGGAGTTATGTTTCTCATGTGCCGGCACTCATTGGCACGCTTTTGGTGGCAGGCACAGTCACCCGCCTGGTGACCCAGAGAATTGAAAAAAACAAACAGAAAAGCCAGCAATTCACCGGCGAAAATGATGATGCCGCGTCATCTGGCCAATAAGTAGCGAATCGGGCCTTCAAACGCACAACAGCCTAGCGTGAGCACATTCAAGGAGAATGAAACATGGCCAATAAGATAACCATTGATCCGGTTACCAGAATAGAAGGACACCTGCGCATCGACTGCGAAGTGGAGAATGGCAAAGTCATCAACGCCTGGTCTTCCGGCCAGATGTGGCGTGGCATTGAAATCATTTTGCGGGGCCGCGACCCGCGCGATGCCTGGGCCTACACCCAGCGCATCTGCGGCGTTTGCACCACGGTGCACGCAGTTGCCTCAGTGCGGGCGGTGGAAGATGCCCTTAAGATGGAAATTCCGCTCAATGCCCAGTATATCCGCAATCTTATCATTACTGCCCATAACATTTTCGACCACATGGCCCATTTCTACCAGCTCAGCGCGCTGGACTGGGTAGATATTGTCTCGGCCACCACGGCCAATGCCAGTGCGGCTGCGGCCCTGGGGCAAAAGCTCTCGGGCTGGCGCCGTAACAGTACCCAGGAAATGCAGGCGGTGCAGGACAAACTGAAAAAATTCATCGCCAGCGGCCAGCTTGGCATTTTTGCCAGCGGCTACTGGGGCCATCCGGCCATGAAGCTGTCACCTGAGGTGAACCTGCTGGCTGCTGCCCACTATTTACAGGCACTGGAGTACGAACGGAAAATCAACCAGGTGGTGGCCATTCTCGGCAGCAAGACCCCGCACATTCAGAACCTGGTTGTGGGCGGCGTTTCCAACGCTATTGATCCCAACAGCCCTGCCAACCTTACGGTGGAGAAGCTCTTCCACATCAAGACTCTAATCGATGAGGTGGGTGAGTTTATTAACCAGGCCATGCTTACCGACGTGGCCGCGATCGGTGCAGCCTATGCCGACTGGACCACCTATGGCGCAGGCGTGATGAACTATCTCTGCGTGCCGGAACTGCCGATGGATACCAAGGGCACTCAGTACGAACTTGCCGGCGGGTATATCCCCGAAGGTGATCTGGGCAAGTTCACCCCCATTCGCACCCAGCAGGAGAGCCAGCTTACGGAGAACATCAAGGAATCCATCAAGCATGCCTGGTACAACGGCGACTGGGACCGCTCCCCCTACGAGGGCGAAACCATCCCAAAATACACCGGCTTCAGCTACGAAGACCGCTACTCCTGGATCAAATCGCCCACTTATCTGGGCAAGCCTGCACAGGTAGGACCGCTGCCACATGTCGTCAACCTGTACCTGGCCGGGCATGAACCGACCAGACGTTATGTGGACAGCACCCTGCAAACCGTGTCTACCCTGGCAGGAACCACGGTTGGCATCGAGGCTCTTCATTCCACCATCGGCCGCATCGCTGCCCGGGTGATCCGCGCTGCAGTGCTGCACGATGCCATGGGCAAACAGTGGCAGGCATTGATGGACAACATCGGCAAGGGCGACTACGACACCTTCAATACACCGACCTTCCCCAAGGGCGAACAGCGCGGGGTCGGTTTTCACGAGGCGTCGCGAGGCACTCTCTCCCACTGGGTGATCATTGAAAACGCCAAAATCAAAAACTACCAGTGCGTCGTACCCTCTACCTGGAACGCTGCGCCAAGAAACAACGAGGAGGCCCTTGGCCCCTACGAGGCTTCCCTGGTGGGCAACCCCATTGCCGACGAAGCCTTACCCTTGGAAGTGCTGCGCACAATACACTCCTTTGACCCATGCATCGCCTGTGCAGTCCACCTGGTAGACAGCAAAAAGACACCGCTTGCCAAGGTGCAGGTTCTGTAGGGCTGTGGCTGTGAGCGCCTTGGTTTTGGGCATAGGCAACCTGCTCATTGGCGATGAGGGAGTGGGCTGCCGTACCGTGGAAGAGCTTTGCCGCAGGTTTACTCTGCCACCGGAAGTGGAATGCCTTGATGGCGGTACTGCCGGATTTGAACTGCTCTCCTACCTGGACGGACGCAAAGAAGTTATCCTCATCGATGCTCTGCAAGATGACCGCGCTCCCGGCACGGTCATCAAGGTGGAAGGCGAGCACGTGCCCAAGGCTTTTCTCACCCGCACCACTCCGCATCAACTGGGCATCTGTGACGTGCTTGCCGCAGCAGCGCTTACCGGCATCATGCCCGAGCGTCTGGTTCTATTCGGCATCGAACCAAAGAGCCTTGAAGTCGGGCTGACGCTATCGTCCGAGGTGCAGGCAGCCATGGAAAAAGTCGTGTACGCAGTTGTCGATCAACTCCGTCAATTTGGCTATGAGGTGACACACAATGGAATCTAATCCGACTATACGAACCTGGACTCCGACCACCTTTATTCTGTTGTTTTTTATTGTGGCAGGTAGCGCAGCAATCGTTTACCGCCTTATCTTTGGCCTGGGGGCAACCACCAACCTGAATGATTCCTACCCCTGGGGTTTCTGGCTGGGTTTGGATGTGCTCGGTGGGGTAGCCATGGCTGCAGGAGGTTTTATCATTGCCTGCGCGGTCTATATCTTTAACTGGAAAAAGTACCGGCCCATCGTGCGGCCGGCAATCCTGACCGCATTCCTCGGCTACCTGATGGCAGTAGTGGCCATCTGTCTGGATATCGGCCATCCTTTCCGTATCTGGCACCCCATGTTCATGTGGCAGTACCACTCGGTCATGTGGGTTGTGGCCATGCACGTTATCTTCTACACTACCACATTGGCCCTGGAATTCAGTCCCATGCTCTTTGAACGGTTGGGCTGGGAAAAGGCCCGCAAGGCGGTGGGCAGGGTCATGGTTGGCGCGGTTATCTTTGGTGTCATGCTTTCCACCCTGCACCAGTCTTCTCTGGGCGCAGTCTACCTGATTGCAGAAAGTAAGATGTCGCCTTTATGGTGGGATACCAAGTTGCCCTTCCAGTTCCTCGTTTCCGCGGTGGCCATGGGCTTGGCCATGGTGAGCCTGGAGACCATGCTTAGCCGCAAATTCCTCGGCCATGAAGTGGACAAGGAAATTTTCTATGGCCTTGCCCGGGGCACCCTGATTATTTTGTCTTTTTATCTGCTGCTCAAACTCTATCAGCTCTTTGTGGTCGCCGGTGTAGGCCTGGCCTTTGACGGCAGTCTGGAAGCCAATATGTACCTGTTGGAGATGCTGATAGGGGTGGTTATCCCGGTTGCGCTCTTGGCCATGAAGAGTGTGCGCACCAATATCCACCGGATTTTCTCCATCAACTTGATGGTTATAACCGGTGTGCTGCTCAACCGGCTCAATGTCGGTCTGTTCAGCATGGAA
Source organism: uncultured Desulfobulbus sp. (assembly GCA_964512515.1). Classification (GTDB taxonomy): domain Bacteria; phylum Desulfobacterota; class Desulfobulbia; order Desulfobulbales; family Desulfobulbaceae; genus Desulfobulbus. Next base: position 3,759 of record CAZEIT010000007.1, on the reverse strand, counting down.
ACGTATTTTTCCTCCCAGGGTATGTCCTATTCACCAACCTGGATGGAATTTCTCGTTTCTCTGGGCATTATTTCTCTGGGCATTTTTCTCTACAAGATGTCGGCAAAACACTTGCCCCTGTTCTCGCACTGATGGCTGTTGTTTTGCATAATCCAAAAGATGCATAGAAAAACATTTCCTGCTGCTGGAATAGCACTCCCTCAGCAGGAAGTTTGAGCAAGACCATGAGGAACCTACCATGAAGCAACGCTTTGTTATTGTATTGCTGGCAGCGGTCTTGCCTGCCCTTTTCTTGTTGCAGGCTCCAGGCGCAAGCGCTAAGGCCCAGGAAGAATGCAGGCCACTTGTTGAAAACAAATGCGGCACCTGCCACTTTGTCAATTACATCTGCCCTGGCCTACGAAAAAACAAGGGCCAAATGGCCTGGGGCAAGGTAACGGACGATATGGTCGGGCTTGGAGCCAAGATCAGCAAAGAAGAAAAAGATCAACTCACCGCCTGCCTTGCTAAACCGCAAACAAACCTTAAGGATTTGTGCGCAAATTCACCTAAATGATAACCAGAATCCGGTGCTGGACGAGTAATCGGCCTGGCACCGGGTTTTACTTCTCTGCTTCTTCTCAAAATAAAGACCGCAACTCGTTTTAATCAGCTTAGATCAGCGCTTTTATGTGATCTCAACTATCACTCTGTAAGTAGTCGCTCCTGAAAAAACCAATTAACTATTTGAAATATCTGGATAAAGTGAATATCCTACCCCTTTTAGGCGGTAGAGAATTCACTCCTTTTCCATATCAAAGCCCTCTCTGTGTCGGCTTCAGCAAATGCCTGTAGGACTATTTGAAGACTGTGATAGGCTTTTGCGGCTGAATGATTGTTCTGTTTGGCTCCAAGCAAATGGCGGCATCACACAAGCCGCAAGTTAAAAAGCCCCTTTTTTAAGGGCGACGAATTGTTCTGTTTGACTGCAGCGGGCGCAGCATGGCCTAAGTATTTTGATGTGCATGGGTTCTCCTTGTGGAACAATGCTAGCGGATATATGGGCCAGTTGCATTGAGGAACCAGCCCACCAAAGAAAATATTACCCAGAGATAAGCTATAAAGGCCGCCTGCAGCCTGATGGTCATAATTTGCCGCAGTAGAAGAAACTCCGGAATGCTGGCGGCAACACTGCTCATGCAAAAGGCCAGGGTGGTGCCGACGGGCATTCCCTTGACGAGCAGGCTCTGCATCACTGGGATGATACCAGTGACATTGGAATACAAGGGGATGCCAGTGAACACCGCCACCGGCACTGTCCACCATTGTCCGGCACCAAGATTTTCAGCAAACCAGTTTTCCGGCACAAAACCGTGCAAAACCGCACCCACTCCAACACCGATGAACACCCATTTCCAGACTCGTTTAAAAATCATCATGGTTTCGCTGTAGGCAAAATCATGGCGCTGCCGCACGCTCAATTTTTGCTGCTCGCTGTCCACTGCACTTGGTTTTATGATCGGAACCCTGGCAATGGTCTCCAGGATAAAAGGCTGTAGCCAGCGTTCAGCGCGGATGCTGTCCATGAACCAGCCGCCGAGCACGCCGGCCAGCATTCCCGCTACAACGTAGATCACGGTTAATTTCCAGCCCAGCAGTCCCCAAAGTAGTACTACCGCAATTTCGTTAATCAGCGGCGAGGTGATAAGGAAGGCCATGGTGATGCCGATGGGGATGCGGGCGTTGGTAAAGCCAAGAAACAGGGGGATGCTGGAACATGAACAAAACGGAGTGATGGCTCCGAAACCAGATCCAAGGAAGTAGCCGATACCACGATGCTTGTTGAGCAGATACTCTCTGACCCGGTCCACATTCATGGATGCCCGGACCCAGCCGATCGCATAGATCATTGCTACCAGCAGCAAGAGGATCTTTACACTATCATAAAGAAAAAATTCCACCGAAGCACCCAAATGTGAACCTGGTGCAAAACCTAAAAGCTTATAGCTCAACCATTTTGCCGTCGGCAGGATGTAGGAGTAGGCCCCCCACCACAAGGCGGCAAGCAGGGTGATAGCTATGAAATAGCGGATGTTCCAGCCACGGCTATCAACAAGTTGGCGTGAATGCTGTGATGAAGGAGGCGGACTGCAGGCGCAGCCTTGTGCCAAAGGAAGAGGTGGTAATTTTTTACTGGTAGGCATGGCTCTTTGTTGTGTGAATTGATTTGAAAGTGAGATTACATTTCAAGAGAAGTCAGTGTTTATGCGAAGAGACGCAGCCATTCGTTTTTTGCAGCAGAACAAGCCAATGTGACAGGCGTTGAGCGGCCTTGGCTTGGTAGCTGACAGGGGAACAGGTTGTTTGATCAGATATTATTTTTATAATGTTATAATTCAAGAACTGTTGATGTGTTGTCACAAAAAAACACTTCCTCATTCTTTGGTAACGCACGGGCATTGCGGCAGCACCTCAGCAGAGACCGGGCTTGCCTGCCGGTATTGCTGACACAGCTCCGGCTGTCCGGAACAGCACTCTTCAGTAAGAAAGGCAATGGTTTCCAGCATCAGGGAAATGTTGGCGCGGTACCGTAAAAAACGGCCTTCTTTTTCCACCGAGACCAGTCCGGTATGGAGCAGTTCTTTGAGATGAAAGGAAAGGTTGGTGTTACTGACTTGAAGTGCTTTGGCAATCTCTCCGGCAACAAGTCCTTCTGGCTCGTGTCTGACCAAAAGCCTGAACAGAGCTAACCGCACCTCAGAGGCAAGAACCTGAAAAATACCTGAAGCTTGTTTAATTTCCATGGAGACATGGTTCAACATTCATTGAAACATGTCAAGGATGAAGTTGGAATAAGAAACATGAAGGAGCGTGCTGGTCGCCGTTTCCCTGCAGTTCAGGCCAGGTAAGCTAAGGTGAGTACAAAAGGATATATGGCGTACAGAAAACCAAAATGAGGTGCTATTCCAACTTCAGATCACAGCAGAAACCAAGGGACAAAGGCAAAGAACACATACACCAGCTGCACCCTTTGAGCATTTACCGGAATCTGTACAGCTTGCACTCTGATGTGGAACTGGGATTAGCGGTCTTGATCGTCGACTGCAAGATGCACCTGATCTAACAGCGCTTTGTCGTAACGCTTGCGGATACGGCGGATAGCTGCATGGATTTGCTGTGACGGCGCTTGCGGTAATGGTTCTTCCTGGCCATCCTCATAGCTGGTCAGGACAACCTGCTTGTCGAGCAGTTTGAAGGTATGGGTCCAGTTAATAGCAATGGTCTCTGCGCTTTCTTCAATGGGCAGATCTATAACCGTGCTCTCCTGCGCCACTTGTACTGCGTCAGTCTCGGTTATTTCCAGAAGCCAGGCATCACCTGCCGTGGTACTGAAAAACAGAAAAACACCAAGTTCCCAAAATTTTGCTTCCTGCTGCTGAGCTGCCTGCTGCAGCTTGGCAATTTCAGCCTTGAGGGTGGGCACAACTGGAGCTGCCTGGGCCGATGCTGTAGGCCTGGCCGCTTGTTCCGCTTGCAGGCAGCAGTGCTTGTGTTTTTTCCCTGACCCGCAAGGACATGGTTGATTTCTGCCAATCTTAGTCATGACACAAGAAACAAGCAGGAGATTTGAAGAAGATCGCAAAGATGCAAGCGCTACATACTAAAAAACGATCCAAAAGGATCGTGGCTGCATACGAAATGCGGGGTGTGAAGTTTTTTAAAACTGGTCGGGAAGAGAGGATTTGAACCTCCGACCCCAGCGTCCCGAACGCTGTGCTC